>DASSGC010000633.1:0-5781 GCA_035693765.1 Acidimicrobiales bacterium | reverse complement strand
GACGGCGCCGACGTGATCTGCGGGCTCGGGGGCGACGACGTGGTGCAGGGCCTCGGCGGCGACGACGTGCTGCTCGGGGGCGACGGCGACGACCACCTCTACGGCGGCCGCGGTGCCGACGTTCTGGTGGGCGGCGCGGGCCGCGACCGCGCCGTCGGCGGACCGGGTCGCGACGAGTGTGCGGCCGAGACCCGCCGCTCGTGCCGGGCGCCGCTCGGCCGGGCCGGGTAGGCCCGACGGGCGGAGACGGCGGCGGAGGTGGCGGTGGCGGTCCTGCGGCGTGGTGCCCCGGCGGGCGCCCGGGCGGGCGCCGCGCCGCCGCGCCGCCGCGCGCCGGGGCGGCGGCCCTCGACCGGGACGATCAGATCAGCTCGAGCTCGCGGCCGCGCAGCACCGCCTCGCGCCGGCCCTCCACGCCGAGCTTGCGGTAGACGGCCTTGAGGTGCGACTTCACGGTGTTGATCGACAGGTGGAGGCCGGCGGCGATCTCGGCGTTCGACATGAGCGTCGGCAGGTAGTGGAGCACCGCGACCTCGCGCTCGGTCAGCGACTCGGCCGGGTTGCCCCCCGGCGAGCGCCGCAGCGCATCGATCAGGTCGAGCACCAGCGCCCGGTGCTCGACCGCCTCCGTCTCCCGCTCGAGCAGGTCGGCCACGGCGGCGGCGTGGTCGAGCAGCGGCGCCCGGACGCCCGTGGCCTCGACCACGTCGAGCGCAGCCCGCAGGTGGACCGCCGCGGCACCGTCGCCGATGGCCGCCGACGCCACCGCGGCCAGGGTGCTCGCCTCGACCGCCGTCCGCACGTGGAGCGGCGGCGCGGCGACCAGGCACCCGTCGAGCACCGCCCGGGCGGCCTCGGGCGCCCCGCGGGCCAGGTGCTGCCGCGCCCGCACCACGGCTCGCTCGACCGGTCCACCGACGGCGATCAACCGCCGTTGAGGGTCGACGATCTCGAGCGTGCCCGCCGCGATGAGCGTCAGGGACGCGAGGGGGTGGGAGGCGGTCGCGGTGTCGAGCCAGCCGGTGCCCGGCGACGTCGGGCGCAGCGCGGCCTGGAGCGCGGCATGGGCGGTGCCGAGGGGGTGGGCGGCGAGCCCGAGGCCGTCGTCGGCCGCCGCCAGGTGGGCGGCCGCGCTGCGGCGCTCGCCCCGCTGGGCGGTGACCAGCGCGAGCGCCAGATGGACCGCCCACAGGGTGTCCGGCCGCAGCTCGGCGGGGTCGGACGCCAGCACCGCGGTCGCCCGCTGCTCGGCCGGCACGAGGTTGCCGCCGGCGGCCATGAGCAGCGCCAGCAGCGCGGCGGCCTCCGTCTGGATCCAGTCGCCGGGACCGGTGTCGGCCAGCGCCCGCAGCGCGGCGACGGCGGCATCGAAGTCGCCGCCGTCGACGTCGAACCCGGCGCCGCGGAGCCGGGCGACGCGCCGCACGGCCGTTGCGTGCTCGCGGTCGCCGGGGTCGGCCGTGAGGAGCAGGCCCGTGGCGCGGCGAGCCCGGTCGTCGGCACCGAAGGCCCAGCCGTAGGCGATGTCGACCAGGAGGCGACGGGGGTCGAGGCGCCCACCGGCGCCGTCCGGGGGCCCGAGCACGGTGTCGAGGCGGCTGCGGTGGAGGTCGGCGGCGTCCCGCTCCCCCCGGCGGCACGCCTGGGCGGCGGCGACGAGGGCCAGGTCGGGGGTGGCGGCGATGGCCGGCGTTGGGATGCCGGCGAGCGGGTCGGGGGCCGGGTCGAGGTCGTCGAGTGTCGCCGCCAGCCACCGGTGGGCGGCCAGGCGCCCGGCATGGGCCCAGTCGCCGGCCCGGCGCGCGTGGTGCTCGGCCTCGGCGGCGCGGCCGCTGGCGGCCAGCCACCGCGCGGCCCGCCGGTGCAGCTCGTCGACCAGGTCGGGGTGCCGGCGGCGCAGGCTGGCCCGCAGCAGCGCGGCGAACAGGGCGTGGTAGCGGTACCAGCCGATGCGCGACACGTCGGCCAGGAACACGCCGCTGCGCTCCAGGTCGTCGAGCCGACGCTGGGCCTGGTCGTCGTCGGACAGGACCGCGGCGAGCTCGGGGCTGAGGTGGTCGACGATGCTGGTGCGCAGCAGGAACGACTGGGTGCCGGGCTCCTGGCGGTCGAGCACCTCCTCCAACAGGTAGTCGGCCACCGCGGCCTCGGTGGCGGCGGTGCTGCGCACCAGCTCGTGACGGTCGGCGGCCGGGCCGAGGGCACCGGCTGCGAGGCGCAGGCCGGCGACCCACCCCTGGGTCCGCCGCCACAGCGCGTGCACGTCGTCGTGGCCGAGATCGATGCCGTGGGCGGCGAACAGCTCCGCGGCCTCGGTGGCGGTGAACTCGAGGTCGGCGTTGCGGATCTCCCCCAGCCGTCCCTCGAGGCGGAGCCGGCCGAGCGCCACCGGTGGGTCGGCCCGGGTGCACAGCACCAGCGAGAGGTTGGGAGGGGTCCGGTCGATCAGGTGGCCGAGCGTGCCGAGCGCCTCGGCGGCCCGGAGCTCGTGGACGTCGTCGAGGACGAGCACCCAGTCGCCGGTGGTCAGGGCGGCGAGGGCGCGGTCCAGCACGGCGGCGTCGGAGCGCCGGAGCCGGTGGCCGGGCTCGGCGACCGGCGACACGCGCGACAGGGCGCCGACGATCGAGCGGGCGAGGCGTCCCGGTTCGTTGTCCCGTGCGTCGACGCCGAGCCAGGCCGCTGGGCGGCGCACCGCGTGGAGCCACGAGGCGACCAGGGTCGTCTTGCCGGCGCCGGGGAGGCCCGACACGAGGGTGAGCTGCCGCCGGTTCTCGTCGTGGAGCAGTGTTTCGAGCCGGGCGCGGCGGACGAGCGGCTGGGGGAGGACCGGCACGTAGTGCAGCGGGTCCGTGACGGGTGAGGGCGGGGAGGAGAGCACGGATCACCCCTTGTCGTGGGAGCTGACGCGCTGACGCCGTCGTCACTCACTGTGCCGCACCGCCTGCGCGTAGTCCATAACCCACCCCGGGTGGTATTCGGTGGGTGAGTCGCGGGGTGAGCCACCCCGCAGCATCACGGGCCGGTTACCGCATCACCTCGTCCCGCTCCTCGTCCCGCCGAACGCCCCGACCCCGGCGCCCCCGCCCGCGGCGGGGCGCGGCGTGCTCGGGTGGCGGCGGGTAGGCGGCCTCGTGGTCGGCCACCGGGTCGTCGGCGATGCGCCCGTAGCTGTGGCTGATCTCGTCGGCCGGCGCCAGCACGACCACCGCCAGCGCGGTCGTGATCGGCACCGACGCCACGAGCCCGATCACGCCGACGAGCATGCGGACGACCACGACGGCGATCGCCTCGCTGGTCAGGAGTCGCCCCGCCGGCTGATCGCCCTGCGCGAAGAACACCAGCAGCGGCAGCGACACCCCGGCGTAGGCCAGCACGAGCGTGTTGACGGTCGAGGCCATGTGGTCGCGCCCGACCGCGATCGCCTGCCGGTACAGGAACCGGGTCCGGAGCCCGGGATTGGCCCGGCGCAGCGTGGCGACGATCGACACCTGGCTCACCGACACGTCGTCGAGCACGCCGACCGTGCCCACGACGATGCCTGCGATCAGGAGTCCCCGCAGGTCGAGCGCCTCGGCGGACACCCGGAGGGTCGCCGTCCGCCCGTCGACGATGCCGGTGAGGTGGGTCGCCCCGAGGACCGCGAGTGCCAGCGCGGCCGTGACCGCCAGCCCGGCGAGCGTCCCGGCCAGCGCCACCGTGGTGCCCATGTTGAACCCGTGGGCCAGGTAGAGCGCGGCGAACCCGATGACCGCCGCGGCGGCGAGCGCCACCGGCACCGCCGGCTGGTCGCGCAGCAGCGCGGGCACCAGGAAGGCGACCAGCACTGCCGCGGCGGCGGCCAGGCCGAGGAGGGCCCGCACGCCCCGCCACCGCCCGACGAGGACGAGGGCCAGCGCCCCGGCGCCGGCGAGCGCCAGCACCGGCGACCGGCGCTGGAAGTCGGCGAACGTGTACCGGTAGCGGTCCGGGGCCGTGGCGGCGTCGAGCAGCACCACCTCGTCGCCGGGTCGGACGTCGGGCGCGTCCACGCCCGCCGCCCGCACCTCGACCGTGACCGTCTCCCCGGCGTCGCGGCCCGACGTCAGCTCGGCGGTGATCACCTGGCACGGCGCGGTCGTGCCGGTGTCGGGGTCGCGGCAGGTGCCGGGCTCGCGGCTGCGCACCGTGGCGTCGACGTAGGCGGTGGTCGCCCGGTCCCCGGTGCCGGGCGCGTCGCCCCGGGGCCAGAACGCGACCGCGGCCAGCACGGCCGCCGCCCCGGCCATCACCACGAGGACCGTCAACCCGCGCGCCGAGCGGCGCTGCGTTGCCGTCATGCACGGACCCTACGGCGCGGGTCAACGATCGCCGGTGACCCGGCTCGTCGGCGTGTCGCTGGCGTTCGGCCTGACCGTGCTGACGGCGGCCTACGCGTTCGGCGACGTGAGCGGCGGCCACTTCAACCCGGCCCCGCCCTGTTCCAGCAGGGTGACTCGATCCAGCAGCTCTGGCTGTTCTGGCTCGCGCCCATCGTGGGCGGGGTGGCGGCCGGGATCTTCGACCGGACGTTCTTCGCCGAGAGCTACCCCAACCGCTGACCGGCGGCTGCCACCCAGGCGCCGACCCGGCGGCGCAGCACCCGCAGGCTGATCGTGCCGCCGCCGAGGACGGCGTCGTGGAAGCCCGTGATGTCGAAGCCGGCGCCGAGGGTCGCCCGCGCCTCGTCGCGCAGGCGGAGGACTTCGCGCTGACCGACCTTGTAGGCGAGGGCCTGGCCGGGCATGCCGATGTAGCGATCGACCTCGACGACGACCTCGTCGCGGTTGACGGGGGCGTGGGCGACCATGAAGTCGATGGCCTGCTGGCGGGTCCAACCGAGTGCGTGCAGGCCGGTGTCGACCACCAGCCGGCAGGCCCGCCACGAGTCGCTCGCCAGCATGCCCAGCCGGTCGAGGTCGGAATCGTAGAGGCCCATCTCGTCGGCCAACCGCTCGGTGTAGAGCGCCCAGCCCTCCACGAACGCGGTGTGCCCCCAGGACAGGCGGCGGAACGCCGGCAGCTCGGTCCGCTCGGTGGCGATGGCGAGCTGCAGGTGGTGCCCGGGGACGGCCTCGTGGAACGCGATCGAGGCCGTCTCCGCCCGGCCCCGGGCGGTCGGGTCGTGGAGGTTGACGTGGTACTCACCGGGCCGGCTGCCGTCGGGGGCGGGCGGCGTGTAGTAGGCGGCGGGGACGTCGGGGGCGAGGTAGTCGGGCACGGGCGTCAGCTCGCACGGCGCCTTGGGCAGCAGGCCGAACCAGTCGCCCATGGCGGCCAGCGCGGCGTCGAGGCAGGCCCGGGCGTGGGCCAGGATCTCGTCGCCGTCGCGGTAGCGGAGCGCCGGGTCGTCGACCAGCCGGGCGAAGATCTCGGCGACGTCCGCCGTGCCGAACTGGCGGGCGCCCACCTCCGCGTACTCGGCGGGGAGCGTGCCGGTGACCTGGTCCATGCCGATGGCGTGGAGCTCGTCCGGGGTGAGCGGCAGGCCGGTGTGCAGCTCGATCAGGCCCTGGTAGAGCTCGGCCCCGCCGTCGAGGTGGACGAGGCCGGGCCGGTCGTCGGGCCGGGCGGCGGGGGCCAGCTCGTCACGCAGGACGTCGCGGTAGCGGGCGAACGCCGGCCGCAGCTCGCCGGCGACGATCGTGGCCAGCTCGGCCCGCCAGGCGTCGAGCCCGTCCCAGCCCTCGGGCCCGGTCAGGTGCACGAACGGGTCGGCGTCGAGCGGCGAGGCCAGGTACCCCTCGACCTGGTTGATCGACC
>DASSGC010000632.1:0-6717 GCA_035693765.1 Acidimicrobiales bacterium | reverse complement strand
TGTTGCCGGTCGGCCGAGCTGTGGAGCTGGTGCTTCCGTGCCAAATCCCCACGCGTGGGCTGTGGCGAGCGCCCTGTCCGCTCGGCCTGTACGAACGTGAGCCGATGGGTCACGTCGGTGCGGGTCACCGTGCTGTGTTGCCGGTCGGCCGAGCTGTGGAGCTGGTGCTTCCCTGCCAAATCCCCACGCGTGGGCTGTGGCGAGCGCCCTGTCCGCTCGGCCTCTATGCCGCCCGGCGGTAGCGGCGGACGGCCAGCGGGGCGAACACCGCGAGCAGGCCGGCCGACCAGGCGAGCGACCCGACGACGCCCCAGCCGACCGGCTGCCCGAGCACCAGGTCGCGGGCGGCGTCGACCGTGACGGTCACCGGCTGGTGGTTGGCGAACGCCTGCAGCCAGCCGGGCATGAACGAGGTGTCGACGAAGGCCGAGGAGGCGAAGGTCAGCGGGAACAGCAGCGGGAAGATGGCCGCCTGCGCGGCCTCGGCGTTGGACGCACCGAGCCCGATGGTGGCGGTGGCCCACGACAGCGCGAAGGCGAACACCAGCACGAGGCCCATGGCGGCCAGGTAGGCGGGGATGCCGCCGTGGATGCGGAACCCGACCAGCATGCCCACCGCGGTGATGAGCACCATCACGAACACGTTGCGCACGCCGTCGGCCAGCGTCCGGCCGGCCAGCACGGCCGAGCGGGCCATGGGCAGCGACCGGAACCGCTCGATGAGGCCCTTGTGCAGGTCCTCGGCCAGGCCGATGCCGGTGCTGGTCACGCCGAAGACGGCGGTCTGCACGATGATGCCGGGCATCAGGTAGTCGACGTAGGCGACCGACGGGTCGCTGAGGTTGATGGAGTTGCCGAACACGTACCGGAACAGCAGCACGAACATGACCGGCTGGATGGTCGAGAACACCATGAGCTGCGGCAGCCGGACGTAGGCCAGCAGGTTGCGCCACATGAGGGCGAGGGCGTCACCGACGGCGTCGCCCCGGCGGCTGCGACCGGCCGCCGGCGCGAGCGCGCCGGCGGCGGGGGAGCGGGCGGGCAGGGTGGTGGCGGTCATGCGGCACCTCGGGTCGTGACGGGCGTCCGGTCGTGGGCGGGATCGGCGGGGGATCCGATCCCGCCCTCGGGCCGGGTGCCGGTGAGGGAGAGGAAGACGTCGTCGAGACTGGGCTCGCGGACCGTCAGCCCGCCGGGCCGGAGGTCGGCGCCGTCGAGGGCCCGGAGCACCTCGATGAGGGCCCGGGCGCCGTCGTCGAGGGTGATCTCGAGCGCGCTGCCGGTGAGGCGGATGCGGTGGTCGATCCGCTCGAGCACCGCGGCCGCGCGGGCGGCCTCGGCCGGGTCGGCGAGGGCGATGTCGACCATCGTGCCCCCGAGGTCGGCCTTCAGGCCGTGCGGGGTCCCCTCGGCGACGACGCGGCCGCGGTCGATGACCGCCACGCGGTCGGCCAACCGGTCGGCCTCCTCCAGGTACTGGGTGGTGAGCAGGAGGGTGGCGCCCTCGGCCACCAGCTCCGCGATGACCAGCCAGAGCTCGCTGCGGCTGGCGGGGTCGAGGCCGGTGGTGGGCTCGTCGAGGAACAGCACGGGCGGCCGGTGGACCAGGGCGGCGGCCAGGTCGAGCCGCCGTCGCATGCCGCCCGAGTAGGTCGAGGCCGGCCGGTTGGCGGCCTCGCTGAGCCCGAAGCGTTCGAGCAGCTCGTCGGCCCGCCGGCCGATGCCGGCCCGGGGCAGGTGGGTGAGCCGGCCGACGAGGCGCAGGTTCTCGCGGCCGGTGAGGTTCTCGTCGACGGCGGCGTACTGGCCGGCCAGCCCGATGCGCTGGCGCACGGCCTGGGGGTCGGCCGTGACGTCGACGCCGAGGACCTCGGCGCGACCGCCGTCGGGCCGAAGGATGGTGGTGAGGATGCGCACGGCCGTCGTCTTGCCGGCGCCGTTGGGGCCGAGCAGGCCGAGCACGGTGCCGGCCGGGACGGCGAGGTCGATGCCGTCGAGGGCCCGGACGTCGCCGAACCGCTTGGTCAGGCCCTCGACGCGGATCGCGGTCGCGCCGTCGGGATGGGGGGCGGGGGATGCCATGCGCGCATCCTGGACCCAATCATTGATCTGAGTCAACGATGTTTTCGTCACAACCGTTGATTCTGGTCAAGTAGTGGCCGGGAGCGGTAGAATGCGCTTGTGGACAGGGACGACGCCTCCCTAGAGGACGCAGCTCCCAGGGACGACGCACCCAGCGGGGCAGCGCGTAGGGACGAGGCAGCGCGCCAGGTGAGCCAGGCCGTGGCCGACCTGTTCTTCTCCGCGGAGAACCAGCTCCGCTTCGTCACCGCCGCCGCCGACCTCGGCCTGACGCCCCCCATGCTCAAGCACCTCCTCACCTTCGAGTCGGGGGAGGAGCAGTCCATGCGCGAGCTGGCGGGAAGCTGGCAGTGCGACGCCTCGTTCGTCACCGTGGTCGTCGATGGGCTGGAGCGGCAGGGCTACGTCGAGCGGCGGGTGGCGCCCCACGACCGCCGCATCAAGACCGTCCGCCTGACCGAGTCGGGGCTGGCGGCCCGCGACCGTGCGATCGACGCCGCCTACGGCCCGCGCGCCGGGTTCGACGCCCTCACCCCGACCGAGCAGACCACGCTCGCCCGCCTGCTGACCAAGCTGGCCGCGGCGCAGGCCACCTACGACGAGACGCTGGTCGACCGGCCCGACGTCCGGTCCGCCGTCCGCCGGGGCATCGCCCAGCGCACCCGCGAGGTCCGCCACGCGGGCCCGCCCCCCGGCGCCGGCTGGCGCGAGCACCTCGACGCCCACCGTGAGGAGCTCCGCCACCTGCGCGACGAGCTCGCCCGGGTCCGCGCCGAGATCACGGCCCAGGCCCGGCGGCCGGTCGACGAGGCCAAGGCGGCCAAGGCCGAGGTGAAGGCCGCCGCCAAGGCGATCAAGGCCGACGCCAAGGCCGCGGCCCGCCGGCCGGTCGACGAGGTCACGGCGGAGGTGAAGGCGGCCACCCGCCGGCGCCGCGGCTGACCCACCGCACGCCACCAGAACGGTCCGGCCCGAGCGGCCGGCGGTGCGCGTGGAACTGGCGTCTCGCAGTGCTCATGGCGTGCGGGATCGCCGCCAGAACGATCCGACGTGGGGCGGGGGCGGTGCGCGCGTGGAACTGGCGTCTTGCAGCGCTCATGGCGTGCGGGATCGCCGCCAGAAGCCGGGGACCCCGGGGACCCCAGGGCGGCCTGCCGCCACCGGTAGCCTCGCCCTCGATGGCGATCAACGACGAGGACGTGGCTGCGGTACGGGCCGCGTCCGATTTCGTCGCCGTCGCCAGCCAGTACACGCCGCTGCGCCGGGTGGGCCAGCGCTGGCAGGGGCTGTGCCCCTTCCACACGGAGAAGACCCCGTCGTTCTCGGTCAACGCGACCGACAACGTCTACTACTGCCACGGCTGCCAGGCGCACGGCGACGTCATCACCTTCGTGATGGAGAAGGAGCAGCTCGATTTCGTCGCCGCCGTCGAGTGGCTGGCCGCCAAGGCCAACATCACGCTCCGCTACACCGACCGCGACCAGGGCGAGGGCCGCAAGCGTCGGGCCAAGCTGGTCGACACCGTGGCCCGGGCGGTCGAGTGGTACCACGAGCGGCTGCTCACCGGGGCCGACGCCGGCGCCGCCCGCCGCTACCTCCGGGAACGGGGCCTCGACGGCGAGGTCGTGCGCGAGTTCAAGATCGGCTGGGCCCCCGACGGCTGGGACACGCTGTGCCGGTCGCTCCGGGTGCCCGGGGAGCTGCTGGAGGCCGCCGGCCTGGCCCGCACCAACAGCGTCGGGCGGCTCAACGACCACTTCCGGGCCCGGATCCTGTTCCCCATCTACGACGACCGCGGCGACCCCATCAGCTTCGGCGGCCGCATCCTCCCGGGCGGCGAGGGTCCCGGCAACCAGGGCAAGTACAAGAACACCACCGAGACGCCGCTCTACAACAAGTCCAAGGTGCTCTACGGCCTCGACCGGGCCAAGGCCTCGATCGTCACCGCCGGCACGGCCGTCATCTGCGAGGGCTACACCGACGTCATCGCCTTCCACCGGGCCGGCGTGCCGCTCGCCGTGGCCACCTGCGGTACCGCCCTGACCGACGAGCACGTCACGCTGCTCACCCGGTTCGCGGCCCGGCGCCTGGTGCTCGCCTTCGATGCCGACAGCGCCGGCCAGGCCGCAGCCGAGCGCTTCTACCGCTGGGAGCGCGAGCACGACCTGGCGGTGTTCGTGGCCGCCCTGCCCCCGGGCCAGGACCCTGCCGACCTGGGCGGCAGCGATCCCGCCGGCCTGGCCGCGACGGTCGAGGAGGCGACCCCGTTCCTCCGCTTCCGGCTCGACCGGGCCTTCGCCGCTGCCGACCTGGCCAGCAACGAGGGCCGGGCCCGGGCCGCCGAGCGCGCGCTCGCCATCGTGGCCGAGCACCCTGCCGATCTCGTGCGCGACCAGTACGTGATGGACGTGGGCTCGCGGTGCCGCATCGAGCCCGACGTGCTGCGCAAGATGCTCGACGACATCCGGGCCCTGCCCCCGGCCCGCCGGCCGGGGGCCGACCGCGGTCGCGACGACGGCGGCCCCGGCGGCCGCGGCCGGCAGGCCCGGTCGGGACGGTCGGGCGGGGGCGTCGGGCGGGGCGACCGCGACGACGGGCCGCCGCCCCCCTGGGTCACCGGCGACGGCGGTGGCGCCCGCCGGGCGGTCGAGAACCGTCCCGACGACGGCCCACCGCCCGCGGGCGCGCCGGCCGGGGCGCCGCCCGCCGCCGGCCGGCGCCCGGTCCGCGAGGGCCCGGCGCTGGAGGTGCTGCGCCACGCGGTCCACGACCCCGAGGCGGTCGGCCGCTGGCTCGACGACTCCCTGTTCGACGACCCCGTGCAGCTCGGCGCCTACCAGGCGCTGGTGGGGTCGGAGTCCCACGCCGCGGCTGTGGCCGCCGCGCCGCCGGAGGTGGCCGACCTGCTGGCCCGGCTGCTGGTCGACGAGCCGCTGTCCGAGCCGTTCGACGCCGTCCGCCTGCTCCACATGGAGGTGTGCCGGCGCCAGATCGCCGCCGTCCGCCTGGCCGCCGCGGCGGCCGGCGACGGCACCCGGGCGCTCACCGACGTGGCCACGCTCACGCGCATCATGGACGGCCTGCGGAATGCCCAATCTGCGGCCAGTTCGGCCGACCGGTTGCTAGCCTGGCTGGAAGACCGGGTTGGAGACGGGGGATGACCACAGTGCCATCAGCTCTCGACGCATGGAACGGCTCGGCCGAGGACGAGCTCACCAAGCTGGTCGAGCGCGCCCGCCAGTCCGGCCGGCTCTCGCAGCACGACCTGGTCAAGGCGCTGGAGCACGTGGAGATCACGCCCGACGTGCTGGCCGAGATCTACCGCCGGTGCGAGGCTGCGGGCATCGTCGTCGAGGAGACCGACGACCTCGACGTCACGCTGCCCGAGGTCGACGGCGAGGTTGACGAGGCCGGCGTCCCCGGCGCCCTCGACGCCAACCTGCTGCCCGGGGCCGACCTGCTCGTGTCGGCCGGTGGCAGCCCGACCGTTGTGGTGCTCGCCGGTGATCACACCATCGCCCGGGGGCCCGAGCGGGCGCACCTGCGACGGGTGTCCGCCACCATGCGGCGCCGCCTGCGCCTCAACGCCGATCGGGCCACCGAGCGCGGCACGGGCACGTCCGACCCGGTGCGCATGTACCTGCGGGAGATCGGGCGGGTGCCGCTGCTGGTCGCCGCCGAGGAGGTCGAGCTGGCCAAGCGCATCGAGGCCGGCGCCGAGGCCAGCGAGCGGCTGGCCGATCTCGATGCCGCCGGCACGCTGGGCGACCTGCCCGCCGACGAGTCGCGCCGGCTCCAGGCGCTGGCCGACGACGGCGACCAGGCCAAGAGCGCGCTGATCCAGGCCAACCTGCGCCTCGTCGTGTCGATCGCCAAGCGCTACGTCGGGCGCGGCATGCACCTCCTGGACCTGATCCAGGAGGGGAACCTGGGCCTCATGCGTGCGGTCGAGAAGTTCGACTACACCAAGGGCTTCAAGTTCTCGACGTACGCCACGTGGTGGATCCGCCAGGCCATCACCCGGTCCATCGCGGACCAGGCGCGCACCATCCGCATCCCCGTGCACATGGTCGAGTCGATCAACCGGGTGCACCGCATGCAGCGCCAGATGGTGCAGGAGCTCGAGCGCGACCCCACGGTCGACGAGCTGGCCGAGCGGGTGAGCATGACGCCCGAGCGGGTGCGGGAGATCCAGCGCATCTCGCTCGACCCGCTGTCGCTCGACTCGCCGGTGGGCGAGGAGGACGACTCCTACCTGGCCGACTTCATCAAGGACGAGAGCGCCGAGGAGCCCCTCGACGTCGCCACCCGCCAGATGCTCCAGAACGCCGTGCGCGACGTGCTCGACGAGCTGAACGACCGCGAGCGCGAGGTCGTGCGCCTGCGGTTCGGGCTCGACGACGAGCAGGCCCGCACGCTCGAGGAGGTCGGCAAGGAGTTCGGCGTCACCCGCGAGCGGATCCGCCAGATCGAGTCGAAGACCCTCGCCAAGCTGCGTCACCCCATCCGCAGCCAGAAGCTGCGGGACTACCTCGACGAGGAGTAGGAAGCAGGTAGTCAGGGCCGGCAACCACCGAATCGGTGGTCAACGGCCCTCACTCCAGAGCTAGGGCTGGTGGGGTGTGGGCCAGGGCG
>DASSGC010000631.1:0-3417 GCA_035693765.1 Acidimicrobiales bacterium | reverse complement strand
GCTTCCGCCAACTCCTGCCGCCCGAGCGTCGGGCTGTGCGACCTTCGCATGGTCGAGGACGAGGAGGGCTCGCTCTTCGTCCACCTCGTCCGGCTCCCGGGCGATCCGGTCACCGGGCCCGGGCCAGCAGCCTGAGGCCCCGGACGAGCGCGTTGACCAGCACGCGCACGATCTGCGCGACCGCGCAGCCGAGTGCCACGACGACGAGCACGGCGACTGCGAAGCCCGGACGGACCCAGTCCCCGACCATGAGCGGCGGCGGCGAGGCGAGCACCAGCGGGGCGTCGACGTGCCTCCCGAGGCCGCAGCCGATGTGATGGACGCCGCTCGCCTCCGCCTGGACGGCGACGACCGAATTGTGCGGCCGCCGGAGGTCGAGCAGCCGCCGGTGGTCGATGCGCCGGACCGACAGGCGACCGTCCGGGCCGTGCGCCTCGCAGCCGTAGTCGCTCGCGTAGAAGTCGAAGTTCATCGGCTCGGACTGGTCCGCGGGCATGTAGACGATGCGCTCGTCGCCGGCCCGCAACCGGACGTCGACGCCGGTCCCGGCGGCGAAGGTGACCCGGTGACGGTCCCACTGCCCCAGCGCCAGCCCGAGGTTCACGACGAGGTAGGCGACGGCCAGCGCGAGGACGAGCGCGGTGGGCCGGTGCCGCATCACGAAGGCCCAGGGGACGCCCCGGTGCCGGTGCCGGGGCCGCGCGCCGCCGGCGTCGTCGTCGGGAACGGTCACGGCAGCTCGGGCAGACCCTCGCAGAGCGCGACCGGGAAGTCCGGCACCCGCTCGGGGATCTCGCCGCAGCCTGGCCCCTCGTCGTACGCGAGGAAGCGCCATACACCGTCGACGAGGCGGTAGTAGACGCGGTCGAGCCGCTGGCCGGCGCAGGGGTTCGGCGAGGCGTCGCCGGTGACCGGGCAGGCGCTCGCCCCGATGTCGATGTCGACGACCGCCCACTCGCCCTCGCAGGCCCGCACGTCGATGCCCGAGTGGCGGGGGACGTCGCCCGCCCGCACGGCGTCGACGAGGGCGGCGTTGCAGCCCGGCGGGGCGGGCGGCTGGCCGGTCCCCGGGTCGCAGCCCGGCAGGTCGCAGCGCGTGAGCGACCCGTCCTCGCGCGGGTACCAGTGGCGGTCGCCGTTCGGCCCGGCGGTCCGCAGATAGCGGTCCATCGGCGGAGCCTGGATGGCATGCAGCGTCACGACCCGCTCGCCGAGCGCGCAGCCCGGGAACGCCGGGTCGAACTCAGGCTCGCCGGTCGAGACGGACACGGTGACGCCGGGGTCCGACGAGATCGCCTCGTACGATGCCTCGATCTGGACGGCGCACGGCGGCGGGCTGCCCTCGGGCGGCAGGTTGGCCAGCCGCAGCTCGAACACGAGCGGGTCCGCGGTCCGCACGACGCCCTCGACGTCCCACACGCGGTCGAGGAGCGGCGGCCATGTCGTGGTCGGCGCGGTCGCCTCGCTCGCCGCGTCGCCCCGGGTCGACACGTCCTCGGCCGGCACGTGCGCGCACGCCGCCAGCATGGCCGCCGCGACTGTCAGGCTCGTCCCCAGCCGGAGTCGCACAGCGGGATCCTATGGCCGGGGTGTTGGGCAAGTCCTGTCACCGGCGCGGTCGTGGTCGCTGCTCCGTGGCGGGTCGAACGGGGCTCCCGGAGCCCCGCCACCAAGCTGGACCCGCCCGACCTCGAGGGGCCCGCACAGGGCCCGCGGCGTCGACGACGTGCATGATGCGTCCACCCTCGTGGGTACACGGTGGGTACATCACGCCCCCAGTCGTGGCCACCTGACCGCACCAGCTACTGGCCGCCGCCCACGTCGAGCAGCTTCGACCGGTCGTTGTACGGCGACCTGCCATGTACCGGGCACGCGGCACGGAGCTCGGCGGGCATGCGGGGAGCACCCATCGGGCCGAGTGAGCCGAAGTGCTTGAACGCGACGCCCCCAGCGACGACGAGACGACCGCAGTCGGGACATGAACCGTTCGAATGCGGCGGCGGCGTCGACGTCGGGCGGAGGAGGCGGGCCAGGAGCCGGCGGACAGATGGCACCTCACAAGCATGCCCGGACAGTCACTGATGCCTGGCGCGGGCGTGGAGGTGTTGGGATTCGGTATCGGTCCTGGTCACCGCCGCTACTGGGAGCGACGCCGGGAGCCACGGCGTCCGACTGACAGATCGATCTTGCTCGCTGCCGTGAGGGGCACACCCTGGGCTCAGCTGGCCGGCTTTCACCCGTCAGCTGATGCTGACCATGACGATGCCGAGCGCGATGGCGGTCGCGGACGCCAGCCTAGGGGCCAGGTCTCGCTCGGCCAGCAGACGTGAACCGAGCAGGACGCCGAGCACCACGCTCACCTCGCGCGCCGGAGCGACCGCGCTCACCGGCGACACGGCCAACGCGCTCAGCACCAGGAGGTAGGCGAGAGGCGACAAGATGGCCACGCCCAGCACCTCTCTCCGGTACGACCGCCAGGTGTCACGCACCGTCGCCCAGTCGGCGGTGGCCCGACGGCCGAGCAGTGCGGCCCGCGTCAGGTCGGTCGACCAGGTCATCAACAGTGGCGGGACGCCCACCGCCGCAACGGCCTGCCGGTCCCACAGCGTGTAGAAAGCGATGAGCACGCCAGCCCCCACCCCGTAGGCCGCCGCGACCCGCGTGCCGGCCCTCTCTGCGGGGCGCCTGGCCGCAGCGAGCACGAGGACGCCCGCGCTAGCCAGGCAGATCCCAATCCAGCCGTGGATCCCAGGGCGTTCGTCCAGCAGGACGACCGCCCCGAAGGACGAGAGCAACGGTCCGGTCCCCCGGGCAAGCGGGTACACGAGCGACAGGTCGCCCTGCCCGTAGCCCCGCTGCAGCAGCGTGAAGTACCCGAGGTGCAGGGCGCCGCTGCCGAGAACGAGCAGCGGCATCCGCAGGTCGAGACTTGGCCTGGTCCATGCGACGAAGCCCATGACTGCCGGCAGGTACAGGATCACCGACCCGACGGCGAACAGCCATAGGAACGCCGGTCCGGCGGCTTCTCCGGCACGCTTGGCGTACAGATTCCAGGTCGCATGGGCAATCGCTGCGGCCAGGATCAGCGTCAGGCTGGCGGCGGTCATCTGAGGCTCCTCCTCCGCCCTCTCGGGCGCGTCGGTTGGAGCCCTCGAGCCTTTTGTGCCGTCAGGTGTGCGGCCGTGGCGTCACGGCCGTGGCGCCGCTCGGACCAGCCCCCCGGACCCTGGTTGTCTTGTCAGTGCGTGCGGGACGGGGCGGCAGCACTAGGTGGCTGGTGTCGAACGGGGGTTCGCTCGACGCGGGGGTTGGTCGGTTGAGGGTCATGTCTGCTCCGGGGTGGATGTCGTCGGGGCCGGTGCGGGGCGTGGGTGGGCGGCGCGGACTGGTGTGGGGCCGTGAGGGCGCCATGGGGCC
>DASSGC010000630.1:0-3183 GCA_035693765.1 Acidimicrobiales bacterium | reverse complement strand
TAGCTCGAACATGAACGCCAACGAGGTCGTCGCCCGGCTGGCGACCCGGCGGCTGGGCCGGCCGGTCCACGCCAACGACGAGGTGAACGCGTCGCAGTCGTCCAACGACGTGTTCCCCTCGGCCCTCCACGTGGCCGCCGCCACCCAGCTGTCGGGCGTGCTGCTGCCGGCGCTCGACCACCTGGCCGGCGCGCTGCGGTCGAAGGCCCGCGAGTTCGCGACGGTCGTCAAGTCGGGCCGCACCCACCTGATGGACGCCACGCCGGTCACGCTGGGCCAGGAGTTCGGCGGGTACGCGGCCCAGGTCGCCGACGCCGCCGACGGGCTGCGGGCGGGGCTGCCGGTCGTGGGCCGGCTCCCGCTCGGCGGCACGGCCGTCGGCACCGGGCTCAACGCGCCCGCCGGCTTCGCCCCGGCCGTGATCGGTCGCCTCGCGGCCGCGCTGGAGCTGCCCCTGACCGAGGCCCCGGACCACTTCGCCGCCCACGGCGCCCGCGACGCGCTGGTCGGGCTGTCGGGCGGGCTGCGGACCCTGGCGGTCGCCCTCGTCAAGATCGGCAACGACATCCGCTGGATGGCCAGCGGGCCCCGCACCGGCCTGGCGGAGATCCGCCTGCCCGACCTCCAACCCGGGTCGTCGATCATGCCCGGCAAGGTCAACCCGGTGATGGTGGAGGCCATGACCCAGGTGTCGGCCCAGGTCATCGGCAACGATGCCGCCGTGGCGTTCGCCGGCTCGCAGGGCAACTTCGAGCTGAACGTCTACCTGCCGGTGATCGCCCGCAACCTGCTGGAGTCGATCCGCCTGCTGGCCAACGTCACCCGACTGTTCGCCGACCGGGCGGTCGCCGGCATCGAGGCCGACGAGGCGCGCTGCCGGGCCTACGCCGAGTCGAGCCCGTCGCTCGGCACGTCGCTGAACCCCTACATCGGCTACGAGGCGGCGACCGAGGTGGTCAAGGAGAGCGTGCGATCGGGCCGCAGCGTGCGGGAGATCGTGGTCGAGCGGGGGCTGCTCGGCGACGAGGAGGTCGATCGGGCCCTCGACGTCCTGGGCATGACCGAGGGCGGCATCCGCCGGTAGCGCGCCGGGCGCCGACGCGGGGCGGGCCGGGGCGGGGCCGGCCGCCGCCGGGCGGCGGTCAGGCGCCGAGCGCGGGGGAGCCGGCGTAGGGCCTGGGGTCGCCCGGGCCCGGGATGTTGGGTCGCGACCAGCTCATCGCCTTGCCCAGCTCGGACGCCACCTGGCGCCACTCCAGCGGGTCCCAGCCCTCGGCCAGCGCGGCCACCGTGCGGTCCTGGCGGAGGTGCACGAACGCGGGCAGCTCGTTGAGCCCGATGGCCTTCACCAGGTCGCGTCGCGGGTCGGCGAAGGTCAGGATGCGCTGGGCCCAGGGGCCGAGGAACTCCTTCGCATCGTCGGCGTCCGCGGTGACCACGAACGCGATGCGGCAGTCGGCGCCCCGGAAGTTCTCCAGGATGCGCCCTGCCGTCTCCAGCAGCCACGCGCTCTCGTAGGTGTAGGGATCGAGCACGACGGCCGCCAGGTGGAAGGTCGTCAGCCAGCCGTCCAGGGTGCGCGGCTCACCGTCGAGCGGCGCGAGTCGGAGGTCACCAGGGGGGTCGGTCGCCACGGCGGAGAAGGTAGTTGACACGGGCATACGTGAGCAGATCCCGGCGCCGCGCCGGGCCGGTAGGTTCACGCCCGTGACCGACGACACGGGCTACAGGATCTTCCTCCTGCTCCACATCCTCGCGGTGGTCGTGGCCTTCGCGCCGGCCGTGCTCTCCGTCGTGCCGTCGAGCCGCGAGGGGACGCTGGGCGTCATCGAGCGCGCGGGGCGCACGGTGTACGCCCCGGCGCTCGTCCTCGCCGGGCTGTTCGGCATCCTCTGCATCGTCACGAGCGACGACGTGTTCAGCTTCGGCGACACGTGGGTCTCGCTGGCCTTCGTGGTGTGGATCGCCATGAACGGCGTGTTCCACGGCCTGGTGCTGGCCGGCCAGCGCCAGGGCGACGAGGCCAGGGTGGTGAACGGCCAGGCGGTCATGACCGTCCTCCTGGTCGTCATGGTGTACCTGATGATCTGGAAGCCGGGCCGGTCCTGAGCACCAGCGCCGGTAGCGTCGGGGTGTGCACCCGATCGAGCGCCTGCGGGCCCTGTCCCGGGCCCGGGAGGTCGACCAGACGCTGCTGGCCCGCGAGGCCGCGTCGGTGCTGGCCAGCTTCGACGGTGACCCGCCCGGCCTGGTGACCGCCAGCCGCCGGCTGCTGGACCGGCACCCGTCCGCCGGTGCGCTGTGGTGGGCGCTCGCCCGGCTGCTGGCGGCGGACGACCTGTGGGCCGAGGCCGACGCCGTCCGCCGCGACCTCGACGCCGAGCCCGCGGCCACGACGCTCAGCCTCGACCTGCCGACCGGGGCGGTGGTCGCGGTGCTGCCCGACGTCGCCGGCGGATCGGACCTGGCGCGCGACCTGGGCGGCTGGCGTGACGACCTGGTGGTCGCCCACGATCCCGGGGCGCTCCACGTCGACCGGCCGGAGCCCCGGATCCTGCTGGTCGAGGCGGGCGCGGCCGACACCGACCGCTTCCTCGCCCCGGAGGGCGCAGGCGACGAGATCGCCGCCGCCCGCGAGGCCGGGGTGCCCGTCTGGCTCGTCGTCGACAACGGTCGCCGGCTGCCGCCGCGGCTGTTCGACGCCCTGGTCCGCCGGTCGCCCCCCGAGTGCGAGGTGCTGGCCCGCCGGGAGGCCGAGAAGGTGGTCGAGAGCCGCCGGCGCCTCGACTGCCCGGTGCCGCCCGAGCTGCTGCGGGCGCCGGCCGGCTGGTAGCGCGGCAGCGTCCCCGGCGGGAGCGGTAGCGTCCGGTTCCATGGGTGAGATCGTCGAGTTCGCGAGCAATGGCGGCACCGCACGGGGCTACCTGGCGGTGCCCGAGAGCGGGACGGGGATCCCGGTCGTCGTGATCCAGGAGTGGTGGGGCCTCGTGCCCCACATCGAGGACGTGTGCGACCGGTTCGCGGGCGAGGGGTTCGTGGCGCTCGCCCCCGACCTGTTCCACGGGCGGTCGACGACCGAGCCCGACGAGGCCGGCAAGCTGATGATGGCCCTCAACGTCGAGGCGGCGGCCAGGGACATGTCGGGGGCCGTCGACAAGGTCGCCGAGGTCGCGGGGTCCGACC
>DASSGC010000629.1:0-6357 GCA_035693765.1 Acidimicrobiales bacterium | reverse complement strand
CGGCGCTTCTGCCACCCAGCGTCGCTTGCGTTCGGCTGCGCGTTCGGGGGCACCTTCGCGTCGGCGGTGGCGTGCACCTATCGGTCGATCTGTTCGCCCCGGACCTCATGTCCGAGCGGCGCAAAGGCGCCGATCGGTGTGCAGTGACGGCTATCGAGTCGACGTCGTTCTGTGCGTCGTTCTGTCCCGGGAACCAACAAACCGCGCCTCCACGAACCCGGGGCGGTTCAGTTGCTGCTAGCTGAGTTACTTGGGTGCGGGGTTTGCCGAGTGTTGTCCGACGTCAGTCTTGTGACCCTCGTGGCGCCTCGTCTCGGCGGCGAGCTGGAGGCGGGAGTTGATGCCGAGCTTCTGGTACACGTGGCGGAGGTGGCTGCCGACGGTGAAGGTGGAGATGTAGAGCCGGTCGCCGATCTGGCGGCTGGTCAGGCCTTCGGCGGCGAGGGCGACGACCTTCCGCTCCGTGGGGGTGAGGCTGTCCCAGCCGGTCGCGGGTCGTTGGCGGGAGCCACGCACGCCTAGGCGTACCCCTCGTGTTCGCAGGGAGGCTCGCACCCGGGTCGCGTCGCCAGTGGCACCAGCTGCTTCGTACGCCGCCAGAGCGGCCCGCAGCTGGTCGACGGCCTCTGTCTCGCCGAGCAGGGAGGCGGCGTCCTCCCTGGTGGCCGCGGTCTCGAGCACGCGAGGTCCGCCCTCGTAGCTGGCGACCGCCTGGCGTATCAGGGCCGGGTCGTTCTCGACGAGGGCTCGGCAGCGTAGGGCGGCACCCGCGGCGGAGGGTGCGTTGGAACCGGCCGCGCCGGTCTCGACCGCTGCCGTCACCGAGGCAGCCAGGTCGCGCTCTCCGGCGGCCAGGTGGAGTCGGACGAGGTCGGGAGCGAGGCTGGTCCAGGTGATGACGTAGCGGAGCGGGCCTTGCCGTTCCCAGGCCGAGCCGAGCACGTCTCGTGCCCCGGGCTGGTCGCCTTGAGCCTCGAGGGCGAGTGCTCGGGCCCATTCGAAGAGGTCTACGCCGATGCCCGGGGCGAGCTCGATTTGACCCAAGGCGGTCTTGGCCGCCGTAACCGAGCCCCGGTGCAGTGCCACATGGGCGATCACGCCTCGTGCCACAGCGGTGCTGATCGGCATCTGCGCCTGCTCTGCGATCACGAGGGCGGCCTCGGCTCGGGCCAGGGCGTCGTCGAGCCGGCCGGCCAGCAGCGGAGCCCGTGCGCTGGCCGCCTGGAACAGTGACAGTGCTGTAACCGGGCCGCTGTCGGCAATGTGTTGATGGGCGGCACCGAACAGCTCCTCGGCCTCGACAAGGCGGTCTTCGTTGACCAGCGACATCTGAAGGTGGAGCTGGCCGTAGGCGGATGGCCATCTCTTGGCGGTCTCGGTGGCCAGTGCGGCGGCGTCCCGGCCCCGGCCGCTTGCCAGCGCACAGAGGCACAGCACGCCCCGGCCGGCGCGGATGGAGCCTGGAGTGCCGAGCCGGTCGGCCGCGTCGATGGACCGATGAGCGGCGGCTTCGGCCTCGTCGACGCGCCCGGCCAACAGCAGGCCGATCGCCTCGTTGGCGAGAAGCATCGCTTCAACGCGGGGCCGGGGCGCTCGAAGGTGCCTCGCGGCCGCGCAGTGCGGAAGAATTCCCGCCGGATCGGACTGGTGGGTGTAGGCCTCCGCGAGTGCGGCACTCAGGAGGGCGCTGTCGTCATCGTCCAGGCTCGCTCGAAGCTGCTCGGCGAGGGCTTCGGCGTCGGCCACGCGCCCGGCCTGGCCCATGATGACGATGGCCCTGGCCCCGATCTGGGCCGACCGCCGGTCGGTTGCCGGTAGTCGTTCCAGCGCGCTCTTCAGCAGCTCAGCCTTGGTGTCGAGGTCGATCGCCTGGCGCTCGGCGGCGACCAGCCAATCGACTGCCAGGGCGTCTTCGGCCGCTGGCGCGCGCACGAGGTGGTAGGCGACGTCGAGCGGGGCGCCGCCGGCGGCGGCCAAGGCGCGCCCGGCTTCGAGGTGCCGCGTCTGCCGGACCGCCTCCCCCATGTCCTCGTAGAGGGCCTCGCGCAGCAGGTCGTGGCGAAACGCAAGCCGGTCACCGTGGTGGACCAGAATGCCGGCCCTTACCGCATCCTCGAGGATCGGAAACATCTCATCGAGCGAGGTCTTGCTCACGGTGGCCAGGTCGGCGGGCGGGAAACGGCTTCCCAGCACCGCGGTCCAGCGCAGCAACGACAGGCGGGATGCGCCCAAGAAGCGCAGGTAACGCACGACCGACCCGCGGAACGCCACCGGCACCGAGGCGGCATCGGCGTCGACCATGCCGTCCACGGTTCGGAGCCGTCCGTCGGCGGCGAGGGCATCGACCAGCTCAGTCACGTAGAACGGGTTCCCGGCCGCGCTGGCCACGAGGGACCGGAGCCCCGGGCCCGGCGGGCGACCCAGGATGTCCTCGACAAGGTCGATGACCGCGTCATCGTTTAAGGGGCCAAGGGTCACGTGGAGGGCGCCGTCGCTGATCGACGTGTCCACGAATCGCTCAAGCTCGTGGCCCCGAGGGATCGGCCGGGACGCCAGCACGAACGTGGCCGGCACGTCCACCAGGTGTCGGGCGGCGAAGCGCAGGGAGGTCACCGTCGAGGGGTCGGCCCATTGGAGATCGTCGACCGCGACCAGCAGTGGCCCCTCCAGGGCCAGACGCTCGAGCCGCTCGGCGAAGCGTTCGACGATCCGGAACTCGGCCGCTCCCTCGTCGATGAGACGCGCGATCTCGGCGCAGAGCGGATCGGCCGACGACACCCGGCAGCCGAGCGCGTCGGCCAGTGGTCCGAAGGGCCGGGTGCGCTCGAGCTCGTCGGCGTCGGCGTGAAGCACTCGACGCCCTGCTGCGTCCGTCAGGACCTCGGCCAGGAACCGGCTCTTGCCGATCCCTGGTTCGCCCTCGATGAGCACGATCTCGTACCCGGCCGCTCGCCCGCGGGCCAACCGCTGGCGCACTGCGTCGAGCTCCGCCGATCGGCCGACCAGACGCCCCTGTCCATGTTGTGACCGCCGCACCGTGAACACATTCTGTTCACAGGCGGGCGCCAAGTACACACGGCTATTCCGGTGCCTGGTCGACCGACTCGGCGGTGAGCGACTGGAGCACCTCGAACAGCCCGAGCCAGCCGACGAATTCCCGGGGCTGCGCCATCTGCCCATCGCCCGGTCGCAGGGCGCGGACGGCAAGACCTTCCGGTGGGTCGAGCTGGCTGAGCGTGATCTCGATGCGTACGTCGATGCGTTCACGTTGTGCCAGGACGGAACTCGAAACATCGCCCACGTGCGGGATCTGCAACCCGTGGTGTTGCGGCCTCGCAGTGTCCTGCACGGCAGCGACGCTCACAGATCACTCGATCGCGTGATGTTCCCCGGACCCTGGCGGCCGACTGTGAATCACGAGGCGGACGAGCCGCGTGACGGATCGGCGATCTCGACCGGTCTCGTCGCTACCTCCGGCCAGCTGACACGGAGGAACACGATGGCATCGAGCACGGACATCCATACGAACGAGTCGGGAGCTGTTACCCGGGAGGCTCGCCCTCCTGGCCGATTGGCGCCGACGCGGCCGCGACACCCGTCGACGACGGGTGCGTCGCCAAAGACACGGCCCTGCCTTCAGCCTGCCCGAGCTCGGGCTTCGCCGCACGACGCTCACGCTCACCCTCAAGGACCAGGAGGTCCCACACCATGAGATTCCACCGAGTCATCGCAGCGCTGGGCGGCGCGGCGGCGTTGCTGCTCACCGCGGCTCCGGCCGGCGCCCAGGCCGAGCAGGGGACACAGCACTTCAGCTTCGAGTTCACCGAGCCCTCGGTGAATCCGTGCGTCCCGTCGATCACCGGGGTCCTGACTGTTCAGGGCGACGGAGTCTTCCACCTCACCGACACCGGGACGACATTCCAGCTCCTCAACAACGCGCAAGGCCTATTCACCTTCGAGCCCGACGACCCCGCCGAGTTGAGCTCGACCGGCCATTTTGTCGTGCTACACCGGGAAAACGTCAACTACGGCCAGCTCAAGGACTTGCGCATCACTGACACGACACTCCTGGTCGCTCTACTGGAGGACGGCACCCACGTCCCGATCCAGATCACGACCACGCTGCTGATTTCCGCTGATGGCAGCGTTGAGGTGAAGGTCGGCAGCGTCAGTTGCGGAGGCCAGAGCGTCGCGTAGGTCGAACTCCGGCTCGCTGCAGTTCACGGCCCGCTCGTCCCGCGCTCTGCGCTGGCGACCGGGCCGTGCCGATCTCGGCGGGCCAAGGCGGCGCGGATGTCCTCGAACCCCCTGAGCAGAAGACCCTCGGGAACAGTCGTTCAGCACGCCGTCGCACAGGTCGCGTCCCCGGTACCAGATGCGCCGATATGGGCGGCTCAACGGAACCCCGCACCTGCCGCGGATCGGTCGATCGGTGCGGTCGACTCCGTCCCTGGCCGGCAACAGATGCGCCGATCTGCACGGGATGCGGCGGCGGTCCTGCCGATGTTCGGTGCGCGCGTTATGGGTGCCGCATACCGAAGCCTCTTTGGGTCACACCTAGCCCGATCCCCGCCAGCCGCCGGCTCACACCGATGGGTGGCTCGATCGACGGGCTGCCTCGAGGGACGCCACACGGGGCCGGTACCGCGTCCCCGTGTGGCGCAGTCAGGGCTTGCGGCCGACGGCGCCGTAGAGCGAAGGTATCCAGCCTCGGGACGTGGTGACCTTGGGCGTGGGTGGCCGCCAGTGGTCGACTTGGACGACGCCGGGTTCGACGAGGTCGAGGCCGTCGAAGAAGCAGGTGATCTGGGCGTGGGTCCGCATGACGAAGGTCTCCCGGGCGGTCTGGTTGAGCCGCCGGGCGAGTTCGGCCATGGCGTCGGGTTGGATGTCGGCGCTGAGGTGGGAGATCGCGAGGTAGCTGCCCGAGGGCAGGGCCTCGACGAGCCGTTCGACGATCCGGTGCGGTTGGTCGCGGTCGCTGATTAGGTGCAGGATCGCGGCGAGGATCAGGGCGACCGGCTGGGTGAAGTCGAGGGTGGCGGCCGCTCGGTCGAGGATCGTGTCCGGGTTGCGCAGGTCACAGCTCACGTAGGCGGTGGTGCCCTGGGGGGTGCTGTTGAGCAGGGTGTGGGCGTGGGCGAGCACCACGGGGTCGTTGTCGACGTAGACGATGCGGGTTGCGGGTGCGGTGGCCTGGGCGACGCCGTGGACGTTGTCCGGGTTGGGGATGCCGGTGCCGATGTCGAGGAACTGGCGAATGCCTGCGTCGCCGGCGAGGTAGCGCACGGCCCGGCCCAGGAAGGCGCGGTTTGCCCGGACGTCGGCTCGCGCGTTGTCGATACCGCCCACTGCCGCGGAGGCACGCTCGACTGCCTCGCGGTCGACCGCGAAGTTGTCGGTGCCGCCCAATAGGTAGTCGTACATCCGTGACGCGTGCGGGACGCTGATGTCGATCTCCACTGGCTCTGCCGCGGCGGCGCGGTCCGGCCGAGTCGCGACGCCTGCCCTTTGTGGCACCCCGCCGCCCGTCGAACCTGGACTGCCCGACCGCTTCTGCGCCACCACAGGGTCGGGCTTCCAGGACGCCTGGTTGGGCTCGGGCTCAGCCATGCACGCATGCTAACTCACAAAGTCACGAAACAATGCCACCAATGCCATGCTGGCATTGCATCACACGCCTACCATGTCAGGATGGGCAGGCTTCCAGACATGGGTGTCCTCCACATCCGGGACTTCGACGACGAGCTCCAGCGACGTCTGCGGATCGCAGCCACTATCCACGACACGACCATGAAGGCGATCATCGAAGCTGCCGTGCGACGCGAACTTGAACGGCTGGAGCGGGACCAGAAGCGGTAACGCCCGCCGCCCGTTGGACCTGAGCGCTGGCCAGTCGCCAATTGGGGAACCGGTGCGTTCTCACGGAGGCCGCGGGCCGTGCCACGGCGCTCTGCTCAAGCTGTCAAGGGGCCGCCGCGTTCGTTCTCATCGGCGGCGAGGGCATCGGTGGTCCGGGGGATGAGTGACGCCTTGTGGAAGCGGGGCACGCCGCCGAGGGCGGTGACGATGGCGGCGTAGAGGCCGCGTGCGCCGATTGCGGGGTTGCCGAGGTAGATCACGGTATGGCGGCTGGCGTCGAGGTTGGCGGTGGCTGCCCGGGCGGCCACGGTCTTGCCCGAGCCGACCTCGCCGGTGATGACACCGAGGGCCCGGTCGCCGACACACCAGGCGTTGCGGGCCACGGCTTCGCTGTGGCCGGCCGAGCGGTGCAGCATCTGGGGGGCGAGTTCGCGTCCGAAGGGCGTGCGGGTGAAGCCGTAGTGGGCCTGTAGGACTTCGATGCTCATGGCTGGT
>DASSGC010000628.1:0-9215 GCA_035693765.1 Acidimicrobiales bacterium | reverse complement strand
GGGCGAGACGCTGCGGATCCTGTGCATGGACAACCAGTGGTGGGCGACGCCCAAGCAGGTGCTGGGGGTGGCGTCGTCGCGGGCGCTCATCGCCCCCGCGTACGACGCCGCCTTCCTGCCGGGCGAGCGGTCGGCGGACTTCGCCCACAGGCTCGGTTTCTCCGACGAGCGGATCATCCGGGGCCTCTACACCTGCGACTACGGCCGCTTCGCTCCCATCGCCGCGGCCCGGGCCGGCGCGGCGCCGCCGCGGGCCTTCGCGTTCGTGGGCCGGCTGGTGCCGGTCAAGGGCATCGACACGCTGGCCGACGCCTACCGGCGGTACCGGGGGATGGTCGACGAGCCGTGGCCGCTGGTCGTCGGCGGCGTGGGCCCCGAGGAGGGGCGGCTGGCCGGCCTCCCCGGCGTCGAGCGGCTGGGCTTCGTGCAGCCGGACGACCTGCCGGAGGTGCTCGGCCGGGTGGGCTGTCTCGTCCTGCCGAGCCGGTTCGAGCCCTGGGCGGTCGTCATCCACGAGGCCGTCACCGCGGGCCTGCCGGTGGTGTGCACGTCGGTGTGCGGCGCGGCCAGCCGCCTTGTGCTCGACGGCTACAACGGACGGGTGGTGTCGCCGGGCGACCCCGACGCGCTGGCCCGGGCGCTGGTGGCGATCTCGTCCGCCTCCGACGATCGGCGGGCGGCGATGAGCGCGGCGAGCCGCGGGCTGGCCCGCCAGTTCACCCCCGACCGCTGGGCGGACCACCTGCTCGACCGCATCGGCGAGCTGCGGTCGGTGCTCGGGCTGCCTGCCCTGCCGGCGGTCAGGTCGGCGCCGGACCGATCGCGGGCCTGACGGCGGGGCGGTCGCGGGCAGTCGGGCGTGGCGTGTCCGCCACCCGCGCCGCGTCGCGGAGCTCGCGCCGGCGCAGGGTCCAAAGGGCCTGGACCATTGCGAGGGGCAGCCAGAAGTAGCGCTGGGTGTTGATGGGCTGGAAGAAGGCGAAGGTCAGGGCGGCGATCACCGAGCCGAACAGGGCGACGACGGTGGCGTGGAGGGGCGAGCCGCGGGTGCTGCGCATGAGCAGCCAGGCCTGCTTGAGGGTGACGCCCAGCAGGAAGACGAGCGCGGCGGCGCCGAGGACCCCGATCTCGAAGACGAGCTTGAGGTACATGTTGTGCACGTCGCCCGCGCTCTGCTCGCCCCGTGCGCTGCCGACGTTCATGCCGTTGCCGACGACCAGCACCTGGTCGAAGCTCTGGACGACCTCCTCGTTCAGGTCGGTGCGGTCGTCGACGCTGCTGTTGACCCCGGCGTCGCCCTCCTCGAACCGCGTCAGGCGCTCGAACACCGGCACGTCGCTGCGGGCGAGGAGCCCGAGGGCGACGAGCCCCGCGAGGGCGCCCACCATGACCGTGATGGGGTGCACGCGGCGGGCGCCGGGCACCCGTGCGCTCGTCAGGGACAGGCCGAGCCCGGCGGCGGCGCTTCCCGCCACCGCCGCGAGCAACGAGCTGATCGACCCGGTCGTCGCCAGGCCGAACACGACCACCCCGAGCAGCCCCGCCCACCGGAGCTGGGGCCACCGGCCCCGGGCGGTGCGCTCGCGGGGGGCACCCAGGAGGAAGACGGGCACGGCCATCGCGAGGAACCCGGCGAGGTCGTTGGGGTGCCCGAACCAGGCGCTCTGGCGGTTCTCGCTGCTGGAGACGCCGAGGGTGATGAGCCCCGCGTTGGCGGCGATGGCGCCGGCGCAGCTGATGAGCACGGCGGCGCGCCAGCCCGCCATCAGCACGCTGATGCTGTGGCGGTCGACCGCCACGCACCGCAGCATCCAGAACCACAGCAGGGTCAGGTAGGCGATCCGCACGACGATCTGGAGCGAGATGTCCGGCTCGAAGGAGCCGAACCCGGCCAGCACGCCCATGGTCACGAGGACCACGCTGGCCACCAGGATGCGGGGTGACGCGCCGCGGGCGCCGCGGGGCGTCAGCCGCCGGTCGGTGCCGGTCAGCGTCAGCATCCAGATGACGCCGGCCAGCCCGAAGAAGATGAAGTCGGACACCGGCACGAACCCGATGCCGATGCGGTTGAAGCCCATGGTCGCCAGGCCCAGGGCCGCGATGCCGAGCGGCAGGCTGACGCCGCGGCGCGCGGGCGTCGGGCGGCCGGGGACGGCGAACGCGGAGGCAGGGCGGCGGTCGACGGCGATCGCCCGAAGCTACCAGCGGCGTTCGATCGACCACCCCATGACGGGGTCGGGCGCGGCCGGGCGGGACGCTCGGGCGGCCTCGGCGAGCTCGCGCCGGCGCAGGGTCCACAGCGCCTGGACCATTGCGAGGGGCAGCCAGAAGTAGCGCTGGGTGTTGATGGGCTGGAAGAAGGCGAAGGTCAGGGCGGCGACGACCGAGCCGAACAGCGCGACGACGGTGGCGTGGAGGGGCGAGCCGCGGGTGCTGCGCATGAGCCGCCAGGCCTGCGTGAGGGTGACGCCGAGCAGGTAGAGCAGCGCGGCGGCGCCGACGACCCCGATCTCGAACACGAGCTTCAGGTACATGTTGTGCACGTCGCCCGTGCTCACGCTGTCGCCGCGCGCGACGTCCATGCCGTGGCCGACGACGAGGACGTCGTCGAGGCTCGCGACGACCTCCTCGTTGAGGTGGGTGCGGTCGTCGACGCTGCTGTTGACGCCCGAGTTGCCCGATCCGAACCGGGTGAGTCGCTCGAACACCGGCGCGTCGCTGCGGGCGAGGAGCCCGAGGGCGGCGAGGGCGACGACCGCACCGACCATGACGGTGATGGGGTGCACGCGCCGGGCGCCGGGCACCGGGGCGCCGGTGAGGGTCAGGCCGAGCCCGGCGGCCGCCGAGCCGGTGACGGCGGCGAGCAGCGAGCTGATCGATCCGGTCGTCGCGATGGCGAAGACCACGAGGCCGAGCAGGCCGGCCCACCGGAGCCGTCGCGCCCGTCCCCGCCCGGTCCGGTCGCGCGGTGCGGCGACGAGGAACACGGGGACGGCCATGGCGAGGAACCCGGCGAGGTCGTTGGGGTGCCCGAACCAGGCGCTCTGGCGGTTCTCGCTGTTGGCGACGCCGAGGTCGACCAGGCCGGCGTTGGCGGCGACCGCGCCGGCGCAACTGACGATCACGGCGGTGCGCCACGCCGCCATCAGCACGCTGACGGCGCGCCGGTCGACCGCCACGCACCGCAGCATCCAGAACCACAGCAGCGTCAGGTAGGCCACCCGCAGGACGATCTGGAGCGAGATGCCCGGATCGATGGCGTTGAACCCGGCCATCACGGCCATGGTCACCATGACCACGCTGGCGATCAGGATGCGCGGCGACGCGCCGCGGGCACCCCGCGGGGTGAGGGAGCGGTCGGTGCTGGTCAGCATGAGCAGCCAGATCACCGCGGCGAGCACGAAGAAGACCAGGTCGGACAGCGGGAGGAAGGCGATGCCGATCTGGTTGAAGCCCATCGTCGCGAGGCCGGCGGCGGCGAGCACGAGGGGCAGGCCGAGGGGCGACCGCGGCCCGGCGGGCCGCCGGTGGCCGGTCGGCGGGCCGGGCCGGGCACCGCGCCCGGGAGGCGGCGGCGTCAGGGCGACCCCGGCGGCGGTGTGCTGGTCGTACGCGATCGCACGACGCTAGTGCCGGGCCTGGTGGCGGGCTCGATCCGGCAGGGCGGCGGCGGGTCCGCGGGCCTGCTCGGACCGGCGCGGCGTCGCAGCCGCAGAGTAGGGTTCGAGGACCATGGACCAGCAGCTGGAAGAGCCAGACCTTCGGTCCTACCTGGGGGTCATCGCCCGTCGGCGGTGGCTGGTCATCGCCACGACGCTGATCTTCCTGGGCATCGCAGTGGCGGCATCGCTCATCCCCGAGCCCAAGTACCGCGTGTCGGCCCAGGTCCTCACCACCGGGGTCAACGACCCGGTGGCGATGGTGTTCGGGAACAACAACTCCGGCGACCTCAACCGGCAGGCCAGCAGCGAGGCGGCCTTCCTGCGCTCGTCGTCCATGCGCTTCTCGGTCGTGGCGGCCTACGAGGGCTCACTGCCCAAGAGCGACGTGTTCAAGGTCAAGGCCCAGCCCCTGGCGAGCGACGCCAACAACAACCAGACCTCGAGCGTCGTCGAGCTGTCGCTGGTGTCGCCCGATCCCGTCGGGGCGGCCACGCTGGTCAACGTCTACGCCACCACGTACGTCGAGCTGCGCCAGGCCGCCGACCGCGAGAAGCTGAGCAACACCCGCCGCCAGCTCGAGGGCCTGCTGGCCGAGATCGAGACGCAGATAGAGACGATCAGGGCGCCGGTGGCGGAGCTCGACGCACAGATCGCCCGATCGCCCGGCGACGCCGCCGGGCTGTTCGACCTGCGCGAAGCCCGGCTGGCCGAGCTGGCGCCCGAGCTCGACCCGCTGCAGGCCGAGGCGACCCGCATCCGTGGCATCCTCGGCGACATCAACCTCGGCGTCGAGCTCGCCGTGGGTGGCGGCGCCGAGGTGCTCAGCATCGCCGGCGCCCCGGACACGCCGGTCAGCCCGAACCTGCCGCTGAACCTGGCCATCGGCCTGGTGTTCGGCCTGTTCCTGGGCTCCGCGCTCGCCTTCATCCGCGACTACTTCGACGACTCGGTGAAGAACAAGGAGGTCATCGACCGGGTGACCGGCGTGTCGACCCTCGGTCTCATCCCGAAGTTCGACGCCGGCACCGACCTGGTGACCGTCTCCCACCCGACGGCGCCGGCGGCGGAGGCGTTCCGCCTGCTGCGCACCTCCGTGAAGTTCCTCGCCGTCGAGCGGCAGGTGCGGGTGGTGCAGGTGACGAGCCCCTCGCCCGGCGAGGGCAAGACGCTGGTGGCGGTCAACCTGGCGATCGCCTTCGCCCAGGCGGGCGACCGGGTGGTCCTCGTCGGCGGCGACCTGCGCCGGCCCCGCATGGAGGAGGTGCTCGACGTCCCCCTGACGCCGGGCCTCACCGCGGTGCTCATCGGCGACGTGACCCTGCCCCAGGCGATCCAGACGGCGGCGTCGGTGCCCAACCTGTCGGTGCTGCCGGCGGGCTACCCGCCGCCCAACCCGTCCGAGCTGCTCAGCGGCGAGCGGGCCCGGCGCCTGATCGACGTCCTGGGGCAGACCTACGACGTCGTGGTGCTCGACTGCCCACCGGTGCTGCCGGTCACCGACTCGCTGGTGCTGGCTCGCATGGCCGACACGACGCTGCTCGTGACGTCGGCCGGCAAGACGTCGAAGCGGAGCCTCGTGCGGGCCGTGGAGCTGTTGCGCCAGGTCGACGCCCCGCTGGTGGGCACCGTGCTCAACAGCCTGTCGCCCGACGACTCGTTCAGCGGCGAGCCCTACCGCTACGAGACGGTGGCGCCCCGCCACGGGGGTCGGCGGCCCGAGACCAACGGCAACGGTGCCGACGGTCGCCGGCGGCGCCGGGGCTGGGCGGACGACGAAGGCGATCCCGACGCCGAGTGGGACGCCACGGTGCCACCCGGTCGGGGGTAGGCCGATCGGTCGCACCAGAACTTGAGTGCAGCGCTATCAACTTTTCTCAGCCGGGAGGTAGGCTCACCTGATGGCGCTCGATCCAAACCGCTGGACCCTCAAGGTCCAGGAGGCGTTCAGCTCGGCCGTCGAGGCGGCGAAGCAGGCCTCCAACCCCGAAGTCACGCCCGATCACCTGCTCGCCGCCCTGCTCGGGCAGAGCGAGGGCATCGTCCTGCCGATGCTGTCGCGGCTGGGCAAGGAGCCCCTGCCGCTCCGCAACCAGGTCAACGAGGCCCTGGCCAAGCTGCCCCGGTCCTACGGCAGCGAGGCCCGCCTGTCACGCGACCTCCAGAAGGTCATCGACGAGGCCGACGCCGCCCGCGCCGAGCTGCACGACGAGTACGTGTCCACCGAGCACCTGCTGCTCGCCCTGGCCGACCGGCTGGGCGTCAGCCGCGAGGACGTGCTCTCGGCCATGCAGGCCGTCCGCGGCAGCCACCGCGTCACCTCCCAGGACCCCGAGGACCAGTTCCAGGCGCTGGAGCGCTACGGCCGCGACCTCACCGACGTGGCCCGGCAGGGCAAGCTCGACCCGGTCATCGGGCGCGACGAGGAGATCCGCCGGGTGATCCAGGTGCTGTCGCGCCGCACCAAGAACAACCCGGTGCTCATCGGCGAGCCGGGCGTCGGCAAGACCGCCATCGTCGAGGGCCTCGCGTCCCGCATCGTCGAGGGCGACGTCCCCGAGACGCTGAAGAACAAGCGGGTGGTCGCGCTCGACCTCGGCTCGATGGTGGCCGGCGCCAAGTACCGCGGCGAGTTCGAGGAGCGGCTCAAGGCGGTCCTCAAGGAGATCACCGACGCCGAGGGCGAGATCATCACCTTCATCGACGAGCTGCACACCGTCGTCGGGGCCGGCGCCGCCGAAGGGGCGATGGACGCGGGCAACATGCTCAAGCCGCTGCTGGCCCGCGGCCAGCTCCGGATGATCGGCGCCACCACCCTCGACGAGTACCGCAAGCACATCGAGAAGGACGCGGCCCTGGAGCGGCGCTTCCAGCAGGTCTACGTCGGGCCGCCGTCGGTCGACGACACCGTTGCCATCCTCCGCGGGCTCAAGGAGCGCTACGAGGTCCACCACGGCGTCCGCATCCAGGACGCGGCGCTGGTGGCCGCGGCCGTGCTGTCCGACCGCTACGTCACCGGGCGGTTCCTGCCCGACAAGGCGATCGACCTGGTCGACGAGGCGGCGTCGCGGCTGCGCATCGAGATCGACTCGCTGCCGACCGAGATCGACGTCGTCGAGCGGCGCATGCGCCAGCTCGAGGTCGAGCGGGTGGCGCTGTCCAAGGAGACCGACGCCGCCTCCGCCGAGCGGCTGGCCGCCCTGGAGGAGGAGCTGGCCAACCTGCGCGAGCAGAACGACGGCATGCTCGCCCACTGGAACAACGAGAAGGCGGTCATCGCCGAGATCCGCAGCCTCAAGGAGGAGATGGAGAACCTGCGGTCGTCGCTGGAGCGGGAGACCGACCTCGAGAAGGCGGCCGAGATCCGCTACGGCCGCATCCCCGAGCTGGAGCGGCAGGTCGAGGAGGCCACCCACCGCCTCGACGAGCTGCAGGCCGGCGGGCAGCGCATGCTCAAGGAGGAGGTCGACGAGGAGGACGTGGCCGAGGTCGTGGCCCGCTGGACCGGCGTGCCGGTGAGCCGGCTGATGGAGGGCGAGATGGCCAAGCTCGTCCGCCTCGAGGAGGTGCTGCACGAGCGGGTCGTGGGCCAGGACGAGGCCGTCTCGGCCGTGGCCCGGGCCATCCGCCGCAGCCGCGCCGGCCTGTCCGACCCCCACCGGCCCATCGGCTCGTTCCTGTTCCTCGGCCCCACCGGTGTCGGCAAGACCGAGCTGGCCCGGTCGCTGGCGGACTTCCTGTTCGACGACGAGCGGGCGATGGTCCGCATCGACATGAGCGAGTACATGGAGAAGCACTCGGTCAGCCGGCTCATCGGCGCGCCGCCGGGCTACGTCGGCTACGACGAGGGCGGCCAGCTCACCGAGGCGGTGCGCCGGCGGCCCTACGCGGTGGTGCTGCTCGACGAGATCGAGAAGGCGCACGCCGACGTGTTCAACGTGCTGCTCCAGCTGCTCGACGACGGCCGGCTCACCGACGGGCAGGGGCGCACGGTCGACTTCACCAACTGCGTCCTCATCATGACGTCGAACCTGCCGGGCGACCCCCGCAGCTTCTTCAAGCCGGAGTTCATCAACCGCATCGACGACATCGTGCGGTTCCGGGAGCTGACCGAGGACGACCTGGCCCAGATCGTCGAGATCCAGCTCCGGGGCCTGCGCGACCGCCTGGCGGCCCGGCGGATCGGCCTGGAGGTCACCGACGCGGCCGTCGCCGCCCTGGCCCACCTGGGCTACGACCCGGCGTTCGGCGCCCGCCCGCTCAAGCGGGTCATCCAGCGGGAGCTGGCCGACGAGCTGGCGATGCGGGTGCTCGACGGCAAGCTGTCCGAGGGCGACACGGTCACGGTCGACGGGGCCGACGGCGAGCTCGTCCTCCGCTGACGCGTCGGCGGTCCGGCGGCGTCGGCCTCACGGCCGCTGCCACACCCGCACCCAGTCGACCTGCATGTCCATCTCGGCGGGGCGGGGGCCGCATCCGGCGCAGTTGTTCAGATAGCCGATGGTGAACACGAGGTGCATGGGCTGCGCGGTCGTGTCGTAGGTCGGTGTGCAGTGGACGAGGGCGTCGTCGAGGTAGGTGCACAGCTCGCCGGCCGTCCACCGGCCGGCCCAGGTGTGCCAGCCCGACAGGTCGACGCCCCAGTAGGGGGTGGTCACGACGCGCTGCTGGTCACCGATGCCGCAGTAGCCGTCGGTCGTGTTGTCGGTCGTGTTGCGATGGATGACCGAGACGGCCCAGTTGTTGGCGGCGCGCGATCCATCGCCCATCTCGATGCCGTTCTCCATGATGTCCCACTCGGCGTTGAGCCGCGAGCAGTCCTCGCCGGGCCAGGCTTCGGTCTTGGCCTGGCTGAACATCCAGAAGGCCGGCCGGGCCCAGCGGTGGTTGCTGAACCGCAGCCGGGCCTCGACGTAGCCCTCCTGCCAGGCGGAGACGAACGGGTAGCTGGGCTCGCCGTCGACCCGGGGGCCCGTGGAGGCCAGGTAGCCCCACTCGTAGCCGTTGGCCGCCGACGTCCGGAGCGTGAGGAGGCCGCCCGCGACGGTCGGGGGCAGCGACCGGACGTACGGCACCCCGGACCACACCGGCCCGACGGATGTCCCGTCGAAGTTGTCCGCGAACACGAGCTCGTAGCCGCCCTGCCCGATCGGGGCCGGGGCGGCACAGCCGCCCAGGCTCGCGAGCGTGAGGGTGGCGACCGCGCCGAGGCGGCGCCGCCATCGGCGTGCCACGGCGCGCGCGACGTGGTGACCCATGTTGACCCCCCCAGGCCTCCTTCACAGGAGTGTTGACCGAAGAGTAGTGGCTGGGCGGTGCCGTCGACCGGAGGCGGCGGACCGGGGCCGCATCCCCACCGATCGGGCGGCCCAGTCGGTCGAGCCCGTGGTCGACCACCGCGGCCCTGGCCCCGGCCCCGGCGCCCGCCCGGGCGCCCACTCCGGTCCGGGCGCAGCCGACCTTCACCGGCTGAGCCCCGCGCCGCGCTCAGCCACGCCTGACCCCGGGGGGCGTCCGGCCAGACCGGCCGGCGTCCCGCCCCGGGCGCGCACCGCG
>DASSGC010000627.1:0-10626 GCA_035693765.1 Acidimicrobiales bacterium | reverse complement strand
TCCTGCGGCGCCCGGATCTCGGCCAGGGTGGGCAGCCACTGCGGCCCGCGCCAGGCGGCGTCGAGGGCGCCGGAGCCCCCGTGGCGCTCGACGTAGCCGATGAACGCCTCGCCCTGCGCGTACTGCTTCATCTTCGCGTCGATGCCCATGGCCTTCTGGACGACCTTGGCCACGCTGCCCCCCTGCTTGCGACGCTCGCGCAGGGCCCGGGCGAAGCGTTCGGCGGACGGCACGTGGCCCTCGCCGGCCCGGTCCATGGTGACGTCGCCGTGGCCTTCCAGCAGGCTCATCATCCCGCCGATGCGACCGAAGAGGTCACGCTGGTCGGGGCTGGCGAGCAGGGTGGCGAGACCGCCCTCGTCGAGCGGGTTCTGGCCGGACCGCAGGTCGTCGACGATGCGGGCGAGGGCGTCGAGGAACCGCTTGGGGTCGGGGTCCACCACCTCGAGGGTCTGGTTGACCAGCGACAGGAAGTGGGGCCGCAGCCAGGTCACCCCGGTGAACTGGGCCCGGTGGGTGACCTCGTGGAGCGCCAGCCACAGCCGGAACTCGCGGGGCGGGAACCCGAAGCGCTTCTCCAGGGAGAGCACGTTGGGACCGACGTAGTAGACGAGGTCCTGGTCCTCCGGGTCCTCGTCCTCGATGATCAGCAGGTCGTACTGGCCGAGCACCCGGGTGGCCATCCACCCGAGCAGCGCGCCGACCTCGGCACCGGCCGCCCGGCGCGACACGCCGCCGACCAGGGCCAGCGGGCCGCGCCGCTCGTCGAGCCGCTCCGACATCTTGTCGGTGAGCGGCCGGAGCAGGCGGCCGAAGCTGGCCAGGTTGGCCCGGACCCAGTCGGCGCGGTCGACGACCCGGGCACGGGCCGGCCCGACCGCCGAGCGCAGGCCCGTGGCCCGCTCGACCAGCACCTCGGCCTGCGCGGTCAGCTCGTCGAAGTCGGCGGCCAGCCGGTCGTAGTGGTACGAGGCGGCGAGCGGCTCGCGACCGGCGACCCGGACGGCGACGCGCTCGGCCAGGCCCCAGTCGACCGGGCTGGCGGCCACGCCGGCTACCGGCCCTTCGGGTAGCGCGTCGACTCGACGTTCTTCAGGTAGCCGACGACGAGCGAGCCGACCGTCGCGACCGCGCCGACGATGAGCGCGACCCCGATCCAGTAGTGCCATACCACGGCGAACATGCGGGCATCGTAGGAGACAGGTCGGCGAGTCACGAAGCCCGGCCCCGGCGTGGACGCCGGGCGCCCGTCTCCACACCCCCCGTGACGGTCGAGCGACCGCCGCGGGACGACTGCTACGGTCCGCTCCATCACGGCTGCCTGCCTGGGGGAGCGCACGTTGCGACAGCTGGGAGAGGAACGAGAGGCCGAGAGGCCCCGTCCTGTGCTTGCCTTCGAGCCGGCCGCCGATCCGGCGGTGCCGGAGGTCGGCATCGCGCCCGGGGCGCCGGCCCGCTCCCGCGCCAAGCGGGCGCTCGACCTGGGCCTGGTGCTGCTCACGCTGCCGGTCGTCCTGCCGCTCGGGGTCCTGATCACGCTGCTGGTGCTGGTCACCTCGCGGGGCCCGGTGCTGTTCGGCCAGGAGCGGGTCGGCCTCGGGGGTCGGCACTTCAAGATGTTCAAGTTCCGGACCATGCACCGCGAGGCCGAGGCGCTGCTCCAGCAGGAGCCCCGGCTCTGGAACGAGTACGTCAGCAACGGCTTCAAGCTGCCGGTCGAGCTCGACCGGCGCATCACGCCCGTCGGTCGCTTCCTCCGGCGGTCGAGCCTCGACGAGCTGCCCCAGGTGCTCAACGTGCTCGGCGGCACCATGAGCCTCGTCGGCCCCCGCCCCGTCGTGCCGGCAGAGATCGCCAACTACGGCGATCGCCGCGGCGCCTACCTGGCGGTCCGCCCCGGCATCACCGGCTGCTGGCAGGTCAACGGTCGCTCGAACGTCGACTACCCCGAGCGGGTCGACTTCGACGTCGCCTACCTCGACGGCTGGAACCTGTGGCGCGACGTCACGATCCTGGCCCGGACGCCGGTCGCGGTGCTGAGCGCCCGCGGCGCCTTCTGAGGTCGAGCGACACCCGCCGCCCGGTGGGCCGGGTCAGCCGTCGGCGAGTGTGGAGGCTTCGCGGGCGAGTGCTTCGCGGACCTTGGCCATCAGCGAGTCGGGCACCTGCTCCTGGCACTTGCGCCGGATGACCTGACGCAGCTCGGCCTCGAAGTCGTAGGGCTCGGCACACGGCTGGCAGCCGTCGAGGTGCTGCTGGATGGCCGCCCTGCGGTCGTCGGTCAGCTCACCGTCGAGGTACGAGTACAGCTCGTGAAGCGAATTTTCACAGTTAGACATGGGCGTCGTTCGGTAGGGGTGTCGCGAGGTTTCGCTCCACCGCAAATTCGTACAACTGCTTCTGCAGCGCCTTTCTTCCCCGGTGCAACCGGCTCATGACCGTGCCGATCGGGATGTCGAGGATCTCCGCGATCTCCTTGTAGGCGAAGCCCTCGACGTCGGCGAGCAGCACGGCCATGCGGAAGTTCTCGGGCAGCGCCTCGATCGCCTGCTTCACCTCGGCGTCGGTGAACCGGTCGAGGAGCTCGTCCTCGGCGCTGCGACCCGCCATGGCCGCCTCGAGGCCGCCGATGCGCCGGTAGAGGTAGAGGTCCTCGACCTCGTCCAGCTCCGTCTCCTCGGGCCGGCGCTTCTTGGCCCGGTAGCTGTTGATGTAGGTGTTGGTGAGGATGCGGTAGAGCCAGGCCTTGAGGTTGGTGCCCTCGGCGAACCCCCCGAAGCCCCGGTAGGCCCGCAGGTAGGTCTCCTGGACCAGGTCCTCGGCGTCGGCGGGGTTGCGGGTCATGCGCAGCGCCGCGGCGTACAGCGACGGCATGAGGTTCATCGCCTGGTCCGCGAACGTCGCCTGGTCGGCCATCGCCCGGGACCCTACCGCCGCCCCGTCGGTCCAGCACCCGGGCAGGCGCGGGGCGCGGCGCCGCTCACGAGGCCGGGTCGACCGCGCCGGCCGAGTAGCGCACGGTCGGGCTCCACAGCAGGAACCGGTCGACACCGAGGGCCCGCAGCGCGTCGATCTGGGCCCGCACCTCGGCGTCGCCGTAGTCGACACCGTTGAGATCGTAGTCCTGCAACCAGGGCACGAGCACCGCCCCCGACCCGGCCGTCACCTGCTGGTAGCGGGTGACCAGGGCGGCGGCCATCTCGCCGGGCATGTGGGGCGGATCGGGCACGCCGTGCTGGTTGGCCGACCAGTAGCCGGGATAGATCTGGGGTGCGACGTAGTCGGCGTGGCGGGCGACGCGGTCGACGTCCTGGCCGATGCGGTCGCCGCTGTCGGCGGCCGCGCCCACCACCGTCACCCCCTGGTACACGCCCCGGCGGCGGAGCTCGTCGTGGGTCTCGGCCAGGAAGGCGGAGATGACGTCGGCGGGCGAGCCGTTGATCCCGGGCACGGCGAAGGACTCGGCCGGCCCGGTGGGCAGGCGGACGTCGTCCCACAGGATGTCGTCGACGCCCCGGCCGATGGCCTCCAGCGCGATGTCCAGGTTGTAGGCGCGGACCGCCGTGCTGGCCGGGTTGGTGAACTCGCCGGTGGCGGTGTAGCGGTCGCCGCTCTGGGTCTGGATCACCTGGTCGCCCTGGCCGGCGGCCCAGGCCGCCTCGGACAGCACCGGGTCGCGGAACGCGGCGATGCGGCCGATCACCCGCACGCCCCGGGCGTCGAGCGTGGTGATGGCGCCGTCGAGGTCGTAGGTGCCGCTCACGGCGCCGATCTCCCGGGCGCGGGGGACGTTCGAGTCGTACCCGACCATGCCGGAGTCGTCCTTGAGATCGAGCTGGACCGTGTCGATGCGCTTCTCGTCGATCATGGCCAGGATCGCCCCGCGCAGCGTCGGGTTGCTCCACGCGGCCGCGGTGACGTGGACGCCGCGCACACCCGGGTAGGTGATGGGCACGACCACCTCCGCGGAGGCGTGGTTGCCGGCGCTGTCGACCGCCGACAGGTCGATGGGGCCGACGGGCGGACGGTCGAAGCGCAGGGTGAAGCGGCCCTCGCCGTCCACGTCGACCTCGTCGCCGTCGGCGGTGAGCTTCACCCCCGGCTCGACCGTGCCCCGCACCGTCGCGGCCTCGTCCATGCCCACCGGCTCGACCGTGGGCGGCACGGCGAGCGCCGGCGGCGTGCCGTCGACGGTGAAGTCCCAGCGGAACCTGGCGTCGTCGAGGACGGCGCGCGGCACCGCCAGCTCCAGCCGGTGGTCGCCCTCCTCGAGCGTGGCGTCGGGCCGCCAGACCATGAACTCGCCGAGCACGCCGGGCTCGGCAACCTTCTTGCCGTCGAAGACGAGGGTCGCGCCGCTCGCCTCGTCGGCCGACGAGAACGTGATCTTGACCTCGAGGGTGGCCGCCACCGCCGGCGTGATCTCGGCCCCGTCCTCGATCCCCGCGATGTCGAGGTTGACCCGCGTGGCCTGGTAGCCGAGGTAGGCGACCAGGGCGATCGTGCCGAGGGCCACCAGCCCGGCGAAGATCGTGCCGGGCTCGATCCGGCGCTGCTTGGGCTTGTAGACCGTGGGGCCCTCGGTGCGGCCCTGGTCGATCTCGATCGCCGGCAGCTCGAACTCGAGGCGGCCGCTGCGGAACCCTCGCCGGCGGGAGTGGCGCGGCTCGTCGGCGTCGGCGTCCGGACGGTCGCTCAGCGAGGAGGGCACTGCAGGCAGTCTCCCCATCCGCGGCCCCGGCCCGCAACGGTTCCGGGCGGCCGATGTGGTTGCGATCCGGTGTCGGCGGCCGGGGTGGCCCGGCCGCGCTGCCGACCGGGGACCCGGCCGGCGCCCGCGCCGAGAGGTCGGGCGGCGACCCTGTGCCGCGGTCGGCGGGCCGGGCGCCGCGCCTCCCGGAACTCGCTCGGTGCCGCGCTCGGGCGTCGCTACCGTCGCGGGGATGGGCGGCGGCGACGACGACGGGACGTGGCGGGCGGCCGGCGGGCGCCGGCCTGCGCCTGCGCCCGCTGCGGCCGGAGGACGAGGCGGCGTTCCTGGCGGGCCACGAGGCGATGGCGGGCGACGGCTTCTGCTTCGCCCTGCACCACGAGCGGGGCATGTCCTGGTCCGGCTACCTGGCGGCGCTCGACACCCAACGCCGGGGCCTCGACCTGGCCGCCGGCAGGGTGGCGGCCACCTTCCTCGTCGCCGACGTCGGCGGCGAGATCGTGGGCCGCGCGTCGATACGGCACGACCTCGACGAGTACCTGGCCCGGATCGGTGGGCACATCGGCTACGGCGTGCTGCCCGGCCACCGCCGGCGCGGCTACGCCACCGAGATCCTCCGCCAGAGCCTGGTGATCGCCCGGTCGGTCGGCGTGGACCCGGTGCTGGTGATCTGCGACGACGTCAACGTCGGGTCGGCCAGGGTCATCGAACGCTGCGGCGGCGCCCTCGAGTCGGTGGTGCCCGAGGCCGACGGCGTCCCCGCCTACCGCCGGTACTGGATCTCCTGACCGCCTACCCCCGTGCAGGGGCCGGGATGGTGTGCGCCCAGTCCGCGGGGAGCGTTCACGGACGCGGCACTAGCCTCCCGGTATGACCGATGTCGCCCGGCTGGCGGAGGACATCGTCGGGCTGTGACGGGTGGTCCGACCAGCGGCCACCCCGCTGGCCCGACCCCGACCGTCCGCAGCAGATGCACCTCGACGTCTTCGTGGCCGATCTCGCGGCCACCGACACGCTCGTGGTGCGCTCGGGAGCGACACCACTCCAGGACCGGGGCGCGTTCCGCACCTACGCCGATCCGTTCGGCCACCCCTTCTGCCTGTACGAGCAGCCGTCGCCCGCGGCGGGGGCGGGCCGGCCGCCGGGCGTCCTCGGGCGGATCGTGATCGACTGTGACGATCCGTCCGCGCTGGCGGACTTCTACGCCGGACTGCTCGGGATGCCCCGAACGGGCGAGGACGGGCCCGACCGGGTCACCCTCGCGGGTGGGGACGGCTCCGGGCCGGCGCTCGCCTTCCAGCGGGCCCGCTACGTCCCGCCCCGCTGGCCCGACCCTGCCTACCCCGCGCAGATGCACCTCGACCTGAGCTTCGGCGACGCCCGGGCGGCGCGGCAGCGAGCCGAACGGCTCGGCGCGATCCGCCTGGATGGGGGCGGTGAGGGCTGCCCGGTCTACGCGGACCCGGCCGGACACCCGTTCTGCCTGTGGACCCCCGGGCAGTAGCGACCCATCGGCGGCGCCGAGGCCGGCACCTCCCGCCGACCGCCCGACCGCCCGGTCGCTCCTGCGGCCACGCCGGCCGGCCGCGGCTCCCGGCCGGGCTGTGGTAGTTGATCCGGCATGGCGCCGGGAGCGAATGGTGACGGTGGGGCCCGCCGACCCGGCGACGTGCAGGCCGTCGTGCACCGCGCCGGTGCCCGGCTCGAGCGATGGGGTGGACGATGAAGGCTGCAGTCTGCGAGCGCTACGGGCCGCCGGAGGTCGTGCGGATCAGGGACGTGCCGACGCCCGTGCCGGCGGACGGCGAGATCCTGATCAGGGCCGCGGCGTCGACCGTCAACTCCGGCGACGCCCGCCTGCGGGCGCTGCGGGTCCCGCGCGGCATGCGCACGCTGGTGCGGCTGAAGGTCGGCTACAACCGGCCGAAGCAGCCCATCTTCGGCTTCGAGACGGCCGGGGAGGTCGAGGCGGTGGGCCGCGCCGTCACCCGCTTCGCGCCGGGCGACCGGGTGGTCGCCTCGCGCGGCTTCGGCCTCGGCTGCCACGCCGAGCACGTGACCGTCGCGGAGCAGGGCGCGATCGCCCCGATCCCCGAGACGCTGAGCTACCAGGAGGCGGTGGCCCTCTGCTTCGGCGGCACGACGGCGCTCAACTTCCTCCGGCTGGGCAAGCTCGCCGCCGGCGAGTCGGTGCTGATCAACGGCGCCTCCGGCGCGGTCGGCACCATGGCCGTGCAGGTCGCCAGGCACATGGGGGCCGAGGTGACGGCCGTGTGCAGCGGCGCCAACGCCGAGCTGGTCAGGAGCCTCGGGGCCGACCACGTCATCGACTACACGACCGACGACTTCACCGCCGACGGGCACCGCTACGACGTGATCATGGACAACCACGGCAACGCGCCGTACACGCGGGTCAAGGGTTCGCTGAACCCGGGCGGGCGCTTCCTGATGGTCATCGGCGACCTCGGGCAGATGCTCGCCGCGTCGTGGCAGAAGGCCACGATCAGCGGCGGCGACAACAAGTCCATGATCTCCTCCGACAGCTACGGGACCCTCATGGCGCTGGGCGGTCGGGGTGTCCTGAGGCCGGTGATCGACTCGGTCGTGCCGTTCACGCAGATCGTCGAGGCCCATCGCCGGGTCGACGGTGGCCACAAGGTCGGGAGCGTGGTGCTCTCGTTCGAGCAGGACGGCTGAGCCGACCGGCCGATCCCTTGGGGCCGTGTTCCGGGGGCGATCGGCCCTTGACGGTTGGTGCGTTGGTCGTTGATGATCAACGCTACTGTGAACCAGATCGACACGACGCTCGCCGCCCTGGCCGATCCGACCCGGCGACAGGTCGTCGAGCTCCTGCGATCGGACGCGCTGCGGGCGAGCGCCATCGCGGAGCGCACGAACATGAGCCGCGCCGCGATCAGCCGGCACCTGCGCGTGATGGAGCGGTCGGGGCTGGTCACCGTCGAGACACCGGACGACGACGCCCGTGGCCGGCTCTACCGACTGCGGCCGGAGGGTCTGGTGGCCCTCGGGGCCTGGCTCGATCAGGTCGAGGCGTTCTGGTCGGAGCAGCTGGGCTCCTTCAAGCAGCACGCGGAGCGGACCCGCCGGCGGGGCCGGGGATCGTGACCATCGGATCGGTGCGGACGACCGTGGTCGTCGAGCTGGACCCGGCCGAGGCGTTCGAGGTCTTCACGACCGAGATGGCCGGCTGGTATCGCCGGGGCGCCGCCTCGCTCGGTCGTCCCGACCGGGACGTGCTCCTGCGGCTGGAGCCCGGGGTCGGGGGCCGCGTCCTCGGGGTCGCGGCCGACGGCGGCGAGACCGTGCTCGGGCGGGTGACGGGGTGGGAGCCCGGCCGGCGGTTGTGCTTCGTCGACAACCGGCAGACCGAGGTCGAGGTGTGGTTCGAGGCCCACGGCGGGTCGACCCGTGTGGTTCTGGAGCACCGGGGCCTCGACCGGCTCCCGGATGACCTCGCCGCCGCGCTGGCCCAGTACGGGTGGCGCCGGCTGCCGTTGTGGTTCGAGGAACACGTGAAGGAGAAGAACGCATGAACGACACGGGCTTCCGGTTCACCGGGATCACGCCCTACCTGCACTACGAGGACGGCGCCGCCATGCTCGACTGGCTGGCGCGGGTGCTCGGCTTCCAGGAGCGCTCGCGCTTCGTGGACAAGGACGGCAGGGTCATGCAGGCCGAGATGCTCGTCGGCGACGACGACCTGTGGTTCTCCGGGCACGAGCCCGGCTACTGGGACGGCAGGGAACGTCCCGACCAGCTCACGCTGGTCTGGGTCGACGACGTCGACGCGCACCACGCCCACGTCCGCGCCGCCGGCGTCGCCGCGCCGGACCCGGAGGACAAGAGCTACGGCGTGCGCACCTACATGGTCACCGACCCCGAGGGCTACCAGTGGGGGTTCATGACCTCCCTCGACACCGGCTACGTGCAGACCATCCCCACCGAGGAGGGCGGGCTGCGGGAGATCCGCGCCGCGGGCGCATGACGACGATCGACGAGGTCCGGGAGATCTGCCGCGCGCTCCCCGAGTGCGTGATGGAAGGCGAGCAGCACCACAAGCTGAGCGTGCGGGGCAGGACGATGGGTTGGCACACCGTCGACCACCACGGCGACGGGCGCGTCGGTCTCACCCTCCGGGCGGCCCGGGGGGAGAACGCCGAGCTCGTCGCGTCCGATCCGGTCAGGTTCTTCCTGCCGCCGTACGTGGCCCACCACGGTTACGTCGGCATCTACCTCGACACCGGCGAGGTCGACTGGGACGAGGTCCGCGAGCTCGTCACCGACGCCTACCGCCTCGTCGCGCCGAAGAAGCTCGCCGCGCTCGTCCCGTAGCGGCGCCGGCCATCGGGCGCACACCCGCGGGCGGGCCGCCGCCCACCCACGTGCCGGCGGGCCCCGGCCGGTCACGCGGGTGCCGGACCCGCGGGGAGCTCGGCGACGAGCCGGGCGCCGCCGAGCGGGCTGTCGTCGGCCCGGAACCGGCCGTGGTGGCGGGCGAGGACGGAGCGGACGACGGCCAGCCCGAGGCCGCTGCCGCCTCGGTGCCGGGCACGGCTGTCGTCGAGGCGGGTGAACCGTTCGAAGCCCGTTCGCGGTCGCTCGCCGGGATGCCGGGGCCGTCGTCGTCGACGACGATGCGCACGGTCCCGCCGTCGCCGGTGAGGCTGACCTGCACGACCGAGGTGGCGTGACGGGCCGCGTTGTCCAACGGGATCAGCATCGGCTACGGGTTGGAGACCGACTTCGGCGCCATCGACGAGGTGGACCGGCAGGCCGCGGTCGAGGTGTGCGGCATCCCGCCCCTGCTGTCCGAGGGCGTCCTCAGCGACGAGACGGTGCAGGCCCAGCAGCAGGCGGCCCTGGAGTTCGCCGAGTGCATGCGTCACCACGGCATCGAGGACTCCCCCGACCCCGACTTCTCCGGCCAGGGACCCGGCGGGCTGTCGACCTGGTGCTCCCGCGCCAGAATCGCCACGCGTCGGCCCTGGCGAGCGGCCTGTCCGCTCGGCCCCTCAGGCCAGCCCGAGCTCGCGCATGCGGGCGGCGACGAGCTTCTTCACCAGGCGCTCGGGCAGCGGTGCGTCGACGGCGAACCTCAGCGAGCCCTTCGACGTCTCGTAGCCCGCCACGTCGTCGCCGAGGTCGGCGAGCACCGAGCCGCTGTGTGGCAGGTAGCTCAGGTGGTTCTTGAACGCGGCGAACCCCGCCACGGATTTGCCGCCCACCTTGAACGCCGGCACCCCGTACGCGAGGCCCTCCTCCGCGTCGGGCACCGCCTGCAGGATCGTCCGGCGCAACTCCTCGAGCGTGCGCCGCGCCGGTGCCTCCACCCCTGCGAGGTACGCGTCGATCTCGTCTCGCGCCACGGGCCGAGTCTCCCAGCCGCGTCCACCTGCTGTCACCGGCGTGCCCGCGTCGGCGCCCCGCTCCACGGTGACCGGGTGCCGGCGTGCTCGCGTCGGCGCCCCGCTGCGTCCGACACGCGACGACAATGGCGGGATGGAGGAGGAGGAGCTCGCCGGCGGGGTCGCGAACGCGGGGCAGGTGGTCCGGGTCGGCGAGCATGTGCTGCGACCGGCCAACCCGCAGTCCCGGGTGATCCACGCCTTCCTGTCGGCGCTCCGCGCGGCCGGGTTCGAGGGTGCTCCGCTGCCGCTGGGCATCGACGACGGCAGGGAACGGCTCGTGTTCATCGAGGGCGACGTGCCCGTGCCGCCCTACCCCGCCTGGGCCCAGGCCGACACCGCGCTGGCCTCGACCGCGGCGCTCCTGGCGCGGTTCCACGCGGCGTCGCAGGCCTTCGATCCCACCGCCCTCACCTGGAGCACCGAGATGGCGGACCCGGCCGGAGGTGCGATCGTGTGCCACAACGACGTCTGCCTCGAGAACGTCGT
>DASSGC010000626.1:0-14022 GCA_035693765.1 Acidimicrobiales bacterium | reverse complement strand
CGACCTGCTCGACGAGGCGGGGGAGGCGGGGGAGGCAGGGTTCGCGGACCGGCCCGGCGGGGTGGAGGTGGTGACCTCCGACCGCGGGCTGGCCGCCCGGGCGGGCGCCCGCGGCGCCCGGGTCGTCGGTGCGCGCGCCTTCCTCGACCGTCTCGACCGTCTCGACCGTCTCGACCCGGGCCCCGGGGCCGGCCCGGCAGCCGACGATCGGGGCGGGTGACGGTCGAGGGTGCGGTGTCAGTGGGCCAGGCGGTGGAGCTGCCAGCCGACGCCGATGGCGACGACGCCGGTGAACACGAAGCGGATGCCGAGCAGCAGGGCGAGCACCACCAACGTGGCGTCCGGCCAGACCAGCACGAGCACGCCCAACACGATGCCGGCCGCGCCGATCCCGAGCTGGAGCGAGAAGTCGGGCTGGTCACGGTCGGCGAGCGCGACGAGCACCCGGGTGGTGCCGGCGAACAGCAGCCCGAGGCCGGCCAGCACCGCCAGCGCCCACAGCGTGATGTCGGGCCAGACCAGCACCGCAGCGCCGGCCGCGATCAGCAGGCCGCTCGACAGCCAGACCGCCCAGCCGAGGTCGGGCGTGCCGTGCAGCGCCATCAGCTCGACGAACCCGGCCACGATCAGCGAGACGCCGACGAGCCAGGCCAGCACGACGACCGACTCGTAGAGGTTCGTGAGCACCCACACGCCCAGGGCCACGAGGGCGATGCCGCCGAGCAGCGAGATCCACCACCCGCTGGTGTCGGCGTCGGCGTACTCGATGGGGCGGGGTGGGGGAGGCGGGTTCGGTGTGGCGAAGTCGTCGTCGAAGTTGGACACGGGCTACTCCTCGTCGCAGGTGCTGCCACCCTTGATCGTGCGCTCTCGCGCCGTGGTGGCATCGCCCGGTCCGGGTGATTCGGGGAACGGGCGCGCCGGCCGCCGGCGGGAATCGCCGACGTGGTCCCGGCCGTGCGGCTACGTTCCTCGGGGTGACGAGCAGAGCGCGACGGCGCCGGTGAGCGCGGAGGGGGCGCACGACGTCCCGGCAGCCGCCGGCGAATCGCCCCCGGTGCCACGCGGGCAGGCCGTCCGCGCCCGCCTCGTCGAGGCCGGTTGGACCGTCTTCTGCGAGAAGCCGTTCGACCTGGTGCACGTCGGCGAGATCTCGGCGCGGGCGGGGGTGTCCACCGGCAGCTTCTACTCCCACTTCGATTCGAAGGAGTCGCTGTTCCGGGTGGTCGCCGCCCGGGCGCTCGACGAGCTTCACGCCTACCCCTGGCGCGATCCCGACAACGCCGACGGCAACCCCGTGCGCGACATCGCCTACGGCGTGCGCCACTACTTCCGCACCTGCCAGCGCCTGCGGATCGTGGCCCGGTCGATCGAGCAGGTGATGCTCGATGACGGCGAGGTGCGGGTCACCCGGCGGGGCACGCTCATGCGGGGTGCGAAGCGCATCGAGCGGTGGGTGCGCGCCCTGCAGGACGAGGACATCTGCGACCGCGACATCGACCCCTGGTTCACGGCCCTGTCGCTGCAGGCCATGGCCGTCCATCTTGCCTACGACCAGCTCGTCTACCGCGACCAGCCCCAGCACGTCGAGCCGCTCGTCGCCGCGGTCACGCCCATCTGGGCGCGCGCGGTGGGCCTGGAGAGCTGGCTCCGCGCCCTGTGATCCTGCGCCCTGTGATCCTGCGCCCTGTGATCCCGTGACCCGGGTGGACGCCTGGCTGTGGGCCGTACGGGTGACGAAGACCCGGAGCCTGGCGACCGACGCCTGCCGCGGTGGTCACGTGCGGGTCAACGGCGCCGCGGCCAAGGCCGCCACCCCGGTCCGGGTGGGTGACCGGGTGGAGGCCCGCGTGGCCGGGCGCGTCCGGGTGCTCGAGGTGGCCCGCCTGATCGACAAGCGGGTCGGCGCGCCGGTCGCCGCCGAGTGCTACGTCGACCACAGCCCGCCGCCCCCGCCCCGGGACGAGGCGCCGGCCTTCGCCCGCGACCGGGGCGCGGGCCGGCCGACCAAGCGCGACCGCCGCCGCCTCGACCGCTTTCGTGGCACCTGAGCACCCGCTCCGGCGGCGGGGGACCGGCGGGGGACCGTTGCACCGGGGGACGGGGTCCGCCATGATCCGTCCATGGGGGAGCGTCACATACGCCGCCGGGTGCTCATCGAGGACGTCCGCCGTGACGGCCACCTGCTGCGGGTGACCTGGCACCCGGAGCGCCGCCAGTACGTGCTGAGCACGTGGCACGGCGAGGTCTGCACGGGTGCCGTCCAGGTCGACGTGGCCGGCGGCGCCGAGCTGGCGAGCCTGCTGGTCGACGGGTTGGCCGCCGCCGCCACCCTGCCCCGCGAGGCCGGGCGGCCGCCGGCCCGGTCGGGCCTGCCCGGTCTGGTCGACCGCCTGCGGGCCTGGATCGCCGGCGCCGGAACCGGCGCCCGGCCGGCCGCGCCCGGGGCCGGGGCCCCCGCCCCGACGGTGAGGCGCAGCGCCTGACCCTCGACATCGAGCCCACGGCCGGCGCCTGGCCGGAGCTGCCGGTGGCGGCGTGGGAGGGCACACGTGACACCCTGCACATGTGGACCCAGATCGTGGGCAAGGTGCGGCTCGCCCTGGCGCCCCGCGTCAACCACTGGTGGCACACGACGCTGTACGTGACCGCCCGGGGGCTCACCACCTCTCTGATGCCCTACCGCGCCGCGGCCTGCGCGATGACCTTCGACCTCTGCGACCACGTGCTCACCATCGAGCGGACCGACGGCCGGACCGCCACCGTCGGCCTGTTCCCCCGCTCGGTGGCCGACTTCCACGCCGAGACGATGGGCCGGCTCGACGAGCTCGACCTCCACGTCGACATCCTCGCCCGCCCCGTGGAGGTGCCCGAGGCGATCCCCTTCCCGGACGACGAGGTGCACGCCTCCTACGACGCCGATGCGGTCCACCGGTTCTGGCTGTCGCTGGTCCAGGTCCACCGGGTGTTCAGCCGGTTCCGGTCGGGCTTCGCCGGCAAGGTCAGCCCGGTGCACTTCTTCTGGGGCGCGTTCGACCTGGCGGTCACCCGGTTCTCCGGGCGGCGGGCGCCGCTGCACCCGGGTGGGGCGCCCAACTGCGCCGACTGGGTCATGCACGAGGCGTACTCCCACGAGGTGAGCAGCGCCGGCTACTGGCCCGGCGGGGCGAGCGAGGGGGTCTTCTACTCGTACGCCTACCCCGAGCCGGCCGGCTACGCCGCGGCCCCCGGCGGTCCCGGCGCCTACGACGCCGGCCTGCGCGAGTTCGTGCTGCCCTACGCGGAGGTGCGGGCGGCCGCCGATCCCGACGCCACGCTGCGGGCGTTCCTCGACGCCACGTACGGCGCAGCGGCGGACCTCGGGGGCTGGGACCGGTCGGCGCTCGAGGTGCCGCCCTGACGCGGCGCCCCTCAGGGCGCGTCCGGGTTGCGTTCGAGCAGCGCCCGGACGTGGTCCCGCAGCGCGGCGCGGACCTCCGGCGGGTCGAGCACCGTCACGGGGACCGCCAGGCCGGCCAGGTAGCGGGCCAGCCCGTCGGGCCGGCTCCCGCCCACCTCGACCACGGTGGCCGCGTCGCCGTCTGGCGTGTGGACGCCCACCGTGCGGGGGATCACGTCGAGGGCGGCCGCCGCCGGCCGGTCGATCCTGACCCGGGCCACGACGGCGTACGGCGCGACGGCCATGCCCCGGGCCACCAGGCCGACCGCGTCGGGTGGGTCGGCCACCTCGGCCCGGGCGCCGGTCGACCGGGCCGAGGCGATCCGGTCGACCCGGAAGGTCCGCCAGGCGTCCCGCGCCACGTCCCGGGCCACCAGGTACCAGCGGGGCCCGGCCCGCACCAGGCGGAGGGGGTCGACCAGGCGCTCGCTGCCCCGGCCGTCGCGGTCGGCGTAGGCCAGCCGCAGCCGGTCGCCGCCCCGGCACGCCTGCGACAGCGTCACCAGCAGGTCGGCGCCGACGCTGTCGGGGTCGCGTCCCCGGAGCTCGGCCGTCGCCCCGTGCACGGCAGCGACGCGGGCCGCCAGCCGGGCCGGGAGCACCTGGGTGAGCTTGGCCAGCGCCGAGACGGTGGCGTCGTCGATCCCCGTCACGCCGCCGCCGGCCGCGGCCCGCAGGCCCACGGCCACGGCCACGGCCTCGTCGTCGTCGAGCAGCAGCGGCGGGAGGGCGCCACCCCGGCCGAGCCGGTAGCCGCCGTGGGGCCCGGGCTCGGCGTCGACCGGGTAGCCCAGGTCGCGCAGGCGGGCGACGTCGCGGCGGATGGTGCGTTCGGTGACCTCCAGGCGCTCGGCCAGGGCCGGCGCCGTCCACACCGGCCGGGCCTGCAGCAGCGACAGCAGGCGCAGCAGCCGGGCCGAGGTTTCCAGCACGCACCCAGACTCGCGCAGATCCCGGACCGAACCTGTCCGGGACCGGGCGTACGGTCCCCAACATGACGATCCCCACCGCGACCTCCTTCACCGGCACCGCCACCTTCACCACGTGGGACGAGGACCCCGGATGGGACACCGGTGCCCCGGTGCCCCGCCTCGCCCACGCCGTCGTGGCCTTCGCCTTCGACGGCGACCTCCAAGGGACGTCGGCCTGCCAGTTCGTGCTGCACTACACCGAGGAGGCGTCCGGGGCCGTCGTGGGCCTCGAGCGCCTCGACGTCCGCACGGCGCTGGGCGAGCCGGGCACCGTGGCGCTCCGCTCCGAGGGCACCTTCGGCACCGCCGGCGTGACCGTCGCCTGGACAACGGTGCCCGGGTCGGGCACCGGGGCGCTCGCCGGGCTCGCGCTCACGGGCGGCTTCACCGCCGGGGAGCACGCCAAGGAGTGGACCTGGTGGCTGGGCACCGCGGGGACGGGCGACGATGGCGCGCCGGGCTGACGTGCCCACCGTCAGCCGGGCCCAGGTGCTCGCCCATCGGGTGGTGGCCCACGGGCTCGACCGCACGGCCCGCGATGCCGACGACCTGGCCGTCGTCGACCTCGGGCTCCAGGACTCGCCCGCCGGCGCGGCGGTCGCCGCGCTGGCCGCCCGGCTCCCCGGGGGACCGGCCCGGGCGCCCGCCGTCCCCGGCGACTGGCTGCTCGTCTGGAGCGTGCGGGGCGCTCCCCACCACCACCGGCGCAGCGACCTGCAGGCGCTGGCCCGGGCCCTGTGGCCTGCCGACGAGGCCGACGCCGCCGCCCGCATCGCCGGCACCTCGCCCGAGATGCGCGCGGCCGGGCTGGGTGCGCTGGGGGCGCTGCGGGCCACCGCCGAGGCGATGGCCGCGGTGGTGACCGGGCCCACGGTGAAGGGCGACGCGAGCACGCTGGTCACCGCGGCGGCGCCGGAGGGATGCTCGGCCTGGTGCCGGGGCTGCCAGGTCGTCCACGTCCAGGACCAGCTCATGCGGCTCGCCGCACTGCCCGCCGGCCTGTCGATCGACCCGGGCACCAGCCCGCCGGTCCTGCGCCCGCTGTCCCGGTGGGCGGGCGTGCCCGCCGGGCACGAGGGCGGCGGGGCCGTCATCGACGCGTACCTGCGGGTCCACGGCCCCGCCACCCCCGGCGACGTCGCCGCCTACCTGCAGACCACCCAGCGGGCGGTGAAGCCCGACTGGCCGGACGGGCTGGCCGAGGTGCGGGTCGGCGGCCGCCGGGCGTGGCTCCCCGAGGACCGGCTCGACGACCTGCTGGGCGCGCCCGCCCCCGACCTCGTGCGGCTGCTGCCCCGGTCGGACCCGTGGCTGCTGGCCCGCGACCGCGAGCTGGTCGTGCCCGGAAAGGCCCACCGCAAGGCGCTGTGGCCGGTGCTGGGCGCGCCCGGCGGCGTGCTGGTGGACGGCGAGGTGGTCGCCACCTGGCGGACGCGGGCGGCGGGCGGGAAGCTCGACATCGTGGTGGCGCCGTTCGGCACGCTGCCGGCGCGGGTCCGCCGGGCGGTGGACGACGAAGCGGCGCTGGTGGCGGCGGGCCGGGGAGCCGTCGACGTCCGGGTCCGCTACGGGGACTGACGGGTATCAGGCCCCGGCGCCGACGAAGTCGACGATCAGGGGGATGAAGCGGGGATCGGCGATCGCGCCCATGTGGTCGCCGGTCAGCCGCTCCAGCCGGGCGCCGGCGATGGCGCCTGCGAAGACCTCGGGCCGCGTGGCGAGCACGTCGTCCTCCCCGGCCAGCAGCAGGGTGGGGGCGGTGATGCGGTCGAGTGCGATGGGGCTGGCGTGGACCGAGCGCGCCTGCGCGGCCAGCGCCAGCCGGTCGGCCCCGACGGCGTCGGCGAACAGCCGGAAGCCCCCCGCCTCGGGGTCGGTGATGGTGGTCGGGTCGTCGGCCTCGAGCGCGGCGACGAGCGCATCGTTGGGGACGACCCGGGTGTCGACGCCGCCCAGCTCGACGATCGCCGCGCCCACCCCGCCGACGACCAGCCGGCGGATGCGGGGCTCGGCCGTGGCGGCGATCAACGACACGATGGCGCCCATCGAGTAGCCGACCAGGTCGACCTCGGCAGCCCCGATGACGTCGACCAGCGTCGACAGGTCGCGGGCCATGGCCTGCTCGCCGTAGAGCGCCGGGTCGTGCGGCTTGCCGGACCTCCCGTGGCCGCGGGCGTCGGGCGCGACGACGCTCCGGCCGGCGTCGACCAGGGCCCCGACCACGCCGGGCAGCACCCAGTTGACGTGCGCGTCGGCCACGAACCCGTGGTGCAGCAGCACAGGTGGCAGGTCGGAGGGCGGGCCCCACTCCTGGTACGCGATCTCGACGCCGTCCTCGGCCGTGAACTGCTTCACCGGACACCCCCTGCTTCGGTCGCCCGGCACAGCTTGCCGGGCGGCGGCCAGGGGGTCGAACCGGGGCACGATCGCAAGAACGTGTTCTACCCTGGGGTCATGGACGACCACCGCGCCGCGGCCGCCGAGCTCGGCCATCCCGTCTTCGACGCCGACAACCACTACTACGAGGCGACCGACGCCTTCACCCGGCACCTCGACCCGGCGCTCGGGCCGCGGTGCGTGCAGTGGGCGACGATCGAGGGCCGGCAGTACCACGTGCTGGGCGGCCGCGTGAGCCGGGCGGTCAGCAACGCGACGTTCGACCCCGTGTCCAGGCCGGGATGCCTGTACGACTACTTCCGCGGCAACACCGAGGGCGTCGACCCGCTCGCCCGGCTACGTGACCACGAGCCCGTCCGCCCCGAGTACCACGATCCGGCGGCGCGGCTGGCCGTCCTCGACCGGCAGGGCCTGGCCGGCTGCTGGCTGTTCCCCACCCTCGGGATGATCTACGAGGAGCCGCTGCGCCACGACCCCGAGGCCGTGTGCCACACGTTCCGGGCGTTCAACCGCTGGCTGCGCGAGGACTGGGGCTTCGCCCACGCCGACCGCATCTTCGCCGCGCCCTACATCACCCTCGCCGATCCCGCCTGGGCGGTCGAGGAGGTGGAGTGGGCGCTCGCCGAGGGCGCCCGCCTGCTGGTGATGCGCGCCGCGGCGCCGACCACGGCCGTCGGCCGGCGGTCGCCGTTCGACCCGATGTTCGCGGGGTTCTGGCAGCGGGTCGACGAGGCCGGCGTCACGGTCGTGGTCCACGCCGGCGACAGCGGCGTGTCGTCCGACGGCTTCGCGGTCGACGGGTTCGCCGCCACGTTCTCCGGCGGCTACGCCCCGTCGCTGAAGAACTTCGCGATCGAGCGGGCGATCCACGACTACCTGCTCTCGCTGGTGCTGAGCAACCATCTCGCGACCTACCCCAACCTCCGCGTCGCGTCGGTGGAGAACGGCGCGGAGTTCCTGCCCGACCTGTTCCGCAAGCTGCGGTCGACCCAGCGCAAGATGCCCCGCTGGTTCGCCGACGATCCGGTGGAGATCTTCCGGCGCCACGTCTGGATCAACCCGTTCTGGGAGGACGACCTGTCGTCGGTCGTCGAGTGGATGGGGGCCGACCGGGTGCTGTTCGGGTCGGACTGGCCCCACATCGAGGCCCTGCCCCAGCCGCTCGACTACCTGCGCGAGGTCAAGGTGCTCACCGCGGCCGATCGGGAGCGGGTGCTGGTGGGCAACGTCACCGAGCTGACCGCCCTGCGCCCCCGCTGAGGTCGGCGACCGCAGGAGCGGGGGCCCCGATGGCCCCCGCTCCACTGCTGGCGATGGGTGTCCGTCCGCCATGAACCGCACGCCCGGCGCCTGTCCGCCGGACGTGCGTGTTCCGGGGTCGCCCGCCCGACCCCGGACACCCACCTCTGCACCAGCGGTCCGCCCGCTCACCCGAAGGTCTGCGGCGAGGAGATGAGCCCGCCCGAGCTTTCTCCCCAACGCCGTTGCAGAGTTGTTGCACCCTCTAGATCGCGTGAGGGCGGGGATGCGTTACAACCCGGCCGAAAAACATTCCGGGCGCCCCGTGGGGCGCCCGGAGATCGCAGCTGACCGAGGTCGTCAGGGCCCGGACGTCGCCGCGAAGGTGCTCGGATCCGTCGGCACGGTGGTGGTCGGCTCGGTCGGCGTGGTCGTGGTGGGCGGGGGTTCCGGCGCCGTGGTGGCGGGCGACGCGGTGGTCGACGTCGTGGCCGGAGCGGTCGTGGCCGTCTGGCTCCCGGGCACCGTCGTGGCGGTCCCGCCCGGCACCGTCGTGGTCGCGGCACCCGGAGCCACGGTCGTGCTCGCCGGGCACTCGACGACGACCGTGCACTCGCCGGGCTCGGTGACCGGGCTGCGACCGCCGGCGCTCGGCCGGCCGGCGTCGCCGGTGGGGTCGGTGGTGGAGGTGGTGGACGGCGCGACGGGGCGATGGGTGCTGTCGCTGATGGCCGGTACCACCACCGTGGCCACGATGCCGGTGGTGGCCGCCGCGGCGGCGACGCCGGCCACGGCGGCGGTGGTGACGGCGACGGCCTTGATCGCGATCACCCGGCCCAGGGTGCGGGCGATCGGGTACTTCGACGCCTCGAGGCGGGCGGCGGCGTGCTTGGCCCGGTAGCCGCGCTCGCCGGAGTGCTTGGCGGTGTAGGCGTCGTCGCGGTCGTCGTCGGTGCCGTTCCCGCCGGTCATGGCGACGACGACGGTGTCGCGGTGGGTCGGGTCGGCGGCGGTCTCGTCCGGGTCGGGCTCGACGGCGGCCGGGGAGGCGGGCGCCGGCACGTCCGCGGCGGCACGGGGCGCCCCGGGCTCGGGCACGAGGCGCAGGGGAGCGACGCCCTCGGGACCCGTGACCTCCGGTGCGACGGGCTCGGCGGCGACCAGGTCGGCGGCGACGGGCTCCGGCCGTCGGGTGCCGGGCTCGTCGGTCACGACGGCGGGCGTGGTCCGCAGGTCGACCTCCAGGCCGGCCGCGGCGGCGGATCCGTCGTCGGGCCCCGGTGCGCCCGCCAGCAGCGAGATCCGGAGCTCGGCCATGCGGCCGACGATCTCGGCCTCGCGGCGCATCTCGTCGGGCTGCGCGGGCGCCTGCGCCGTGCGTACCAGCACCGCCACATCGGTGCACCACGCCGGCGCCTCGGGTGGCGGCATCGCGCCGCTCAGCACCCGGTCGAACTCGGCGTCCCAGAGGGTCATGTCGTTCCAGTTGTCGTCCGAAGGAGAAGTCATTCCGCCAGTGCCTCTTCGTTCATCTTGGCGGCGAGCCGTTTCAGCGCCCGATGGCACAGCACCCTGACCGACCCCGGCGAGCGGCCCATGATGCGGGCCACCTCCGCCACGTCGAACCCGCCCAGCACGCGCAGCAGCACGGCTTCCGCCTGGTCGGGGGCCAGGCCCGCCACGAGCATCTCGACCGTGTCCTGCACGCCGAGCTGCTCCATGACGAGCCAGGCGGGATCGCCGCCGAAGCCCCGTTCGATGGGCCTGTCGAGGCGGTCGTCCGGGAGCGGCTCTGTGCGCCGGCGCGCCGCCCGTCGCCGGTGCTCGATCAGCCGATGGCGGGCGATGGTGAACAGCCAGCCGCGGAAGCCGGCCTCGTCGCCGCGGAAGCGGCCCAGGCCACGCGCGACCGCCAGCCACACCTCGGCGGCGAGGTCGTCGGCCATGCCCGGTTCCTGGGCGCGCAAGTACCGCAACAGGCGAGGCTGGTACGCGCGGAAGATCTCGGCGAGCGCACGTTGCTCGCCCTCGACCGCGGCCACCAGCAGCGCCGGAAATTCGAGGTTCCGGGTTGCTTCCGTGGGCGGCACTCTAGTCACGCCGCCGGGCCCGCCGGTGCACTCGCGCCGAGGGCGCTCGCAGCGTCACGCAGCGACGTCGGCGGCGTGACGGGATCGCCGCCCCGCCGCCCGCGGCTCGGCGGCACGCTCCGCCCGGGTAGCCTGACCGCCGGTGGCGGGCGCGGGCCCGCCGTCCAGGAGGAGACATGTCCGCTGCGCCCGTGGGCTACCGCCCAGTCGCCACCCTCGACGAGATCGCCCGGGGCGAGTTCGTCACGCGGGTGTACCAGCACCTGCTCGCCGCCGTCGTCGCGTTCGTCGCCTTCGAGGCCCTGCTCATCAACCTCGGCGCGGCCGGGGCGATCTACGACCTCGTCGCCGGCAGCAGCTCGGCCTGGCTGCTGGTCCTCGGCGGGTTCATGGTCGTCAACTGGATGGCCACCACGGCCGCCCACGACGTGCTCAACCCCTCGCGCCAGTACCTCGGGCTGTTCGGGCTCGCCGCCGCCGAGGCGCTGATCTTCGCCCCGTTCCTGCACTACTTCTTCGAGGTGCAGCCGGACGGCACGACGACGGTGATGGCGGCGGCGCTGATCACCGCCGCCGGATTCGCCGGCCTCACGGCCATCGGGTTCGTCACCCGGGCCGACCTGTCGTTCCTGCGCCCGATGCTGCTGTGGGCCGGCGTGTGCGCGCTGGTGCTGATCGGCGCCGCCCTGCTGTTCGGGCTGGAGCTGGGCGTCTGGTTCTCGGTCGCCATGATCGCCCTGGCCGGGGCGTCGATCCTCTACCAGACGCAGGCGATCCTCCGCCGCTACCCCTCGGAGGCCTACGTCGGGGCATCGGTGCAGCTCTTCGCCTCGGTGATGATGCTGTTCTGGTACGTGCTCCGGCTGCTGGGCGCGCTCCGGCGCTGACGGAGCACTAGCCGAACGCGGGCCCGTCGAGCCGGTCCACCGTGGCGAACGCCGCGACGGGCGCCCGTGTGAGCCGGTGCGGCCGCCGGGCGGGGTACCCGAGGGCGATCACGGCCGCCAGGGCCAGGTGCTCGGGTGCGCCGAACAACGCCCTGGCCTCGTCCTCCCGCCGGATGGCCATCGTGGTGATCACGCCGCCCAGCCCCTCGTCGCGGGCGGCGAGCAGCACGCTCCACGCGAACGGGTAGATCGAGGCGCCGCCGGCGAACGAGTAGCGGTCGAGGTCGCGGTCCACGGCGGCCAGCCGCCTCAGGTCGGCGAACAGGGCGAGCAGCACCGGGACCTCGTCGAGGTGTTCGGCGAACCCGCCGGGGCCGGACGCCGCCAGGGCGGCGAGCGCCGGGCCCTCGGCGGCCGCCCGCTCCTCGGCCTCCCGGTCGGTGAGCGGGGCCCAGGGGATGAGGCCGGCGGCCCCCATGGCCAGGTACCGGTACCAGTCGGCGAGGTAGATCTCCCGCAGGCGGCGGCGGGTCGCAGCGTCCTTGACCACGACCAGCCGCCAACCCTGGCGGTTGCCGCCACTCGGCGCGAAGCGGGCGGTGTCGAGCACGCGGGCCACGACGTCGTCGGCCACCGGGGCGGCGGTGAACTCGCGGACCGCGCCCGTGGTGCGCAGGGCGTCTGAGAGCTCCATCGCCGGCACGTTACGCGCCTCGGCGGGCCGCAGGCCCGGAGATCGGCGCACCTCATACATATAGATGGCAGCTATTGCGTGAACTAGTAAGCATGCTTAGGACTGGGAGCGCATCGAACCGATCGCCGGGCTCGTCGAGGCGATCGACGGCGCCGTCGACGCCCGCGTCGACGACTTCGAGGGCGAGGACGATCCCGAGTTCACCGGCTGGCACCGCCTCGAGCACATCCTGTGGGACCAGCGGTGCATGTCCCAGTTCCTCGCCACGCAGGCCCGCCTGGCCGGCGAGCCGCTGGAGGAGTACATCCGTCCCGAGGGTGGGGGGTTCTGGTTCGCCCTGCCCGGGGTCGAGCGGGAGGGCGGCAGCCTGGGGGAGGGTCTGCTCGCCTGACCGAAATTGGGCCGCGCGTCCCGGATGACCGTTGATAGATTGCTGTCACCAGAGAAGGGAGGTGGTCCACACATGAATGACGGTAGACCTGGGACCCTGGAGGTGGCTGGCCGCTGAGCGGTTAGTCGGACCACTTGGTGGAGTCCAACCAGTCCACCACCTGATCGGCTGCTGGGGACTTGTCCCGCCCGGCGCGACGGCGGATCAGGGGAACTTCCGATGATGTGCGTGTGGGGAGGCCCGAGGGCCTCCCCACAGCGCGTGATCGCTGGTGTCCGTTGTCGCTGGTGTCCGGGGTCGCCGGTGTCCGGGGTCGCCGGTGTCCGGGGCGTCAGCCGGTGAAGGTCGGCTGGGCGACCACCGGGGTGGCCGGCGCTGCGGTCGGGGCCGCCGGGGTGGGGTCGCCCGGGGTGGTCGCGGGCGCCGGCGTCGTCGGCGTCGTCGGCGTCGTCGGGGTACCGGTGACGTCGAACGCGACGAACTCGAAGTCGGAGACCTGCTCGCCGTCGCTGCCGGGGTCGTTCGGGTAGCAGATGGCGACGACCCAGTAGTCCTTGTCGGGGTCCACGCCCTCAGGCACGACCAGGGTGCCCGACCAGTCGCCCTCGCCGTCCAGCGAGGCCGGCGTGATGGCGAAGAACTTCGGCGGTGCCTCGAAGGTGTCGAAGTCGAACTCCATGAGGCCGAACTCGACGTCCGGTTCGGGGATCCCCTCGTCGTCCTCGGGCTCGCACCCCGCACCGCCGACCGTGACCTGGGTGCCCACGGGTCCGCTGGTCGGCGTGACCGTCAACTGCGGCAGAGGGTCGCCCTCCTGTGCCCCGGCCGGCACCCCCGCCATGAGAGCCGACGCCACGACGCCCGCCGTGGCTGCGACCGCAGCCCGCCTGAACTTTCTCACTTGTGTCTCCTCTGGTGGTCTCCACACGCGGCGGATGGCCCCCGGGGATGCGGTGACGCGCGACGTCCGACGGTCGGTGCACCCGGCGCGTGGTCGCGCGCCGCGGCACCGACGTGCCGTGTGAGTCGTGCGTTGTCCGCCCCCAGTTGTCCGCCAGCCGTCCGGAGGCAAGTCAACACGATCCGAGCGACCGGCGCCAGCACCGCCCCCTGTGACGTCCGGCATCCTGATGCCGGCGTCAGTGTCGCCCCGTCAGCCGAGGACCCGGTCGATGTAGCACCACCGCCAGGCCTCGCCCGGCTCGATCGACCGCATGACCGGATGGTCGGCGGCGTGCCAGTGGGCCTCGGCGTGGCGCCCGCGCGACGAGTCGCAGCACCCCACCCGGCCGCAGGCGAGGCACTGGCGCAGGTGGACCCACTCCCACCCCAGGCGGACGCAGTCCGGGCAGGCCCGCTCCGCCGGCGGCGGGGGCGCCGTCCCGTTCATGTGCTCGCAGGCCCGGGCCCGGCCCGGCACCAGCTCGTGGAGCTCGTCGGCGGCGATGTCGCTGTCCTCGAACTGGCTGAGGAGGGCCTCCTCGAGGTCGAGCTCCCGCTGCAGCGAGCGCACCACCTCGTCGTCGACCTCGCCCTCGTTGCGCAGCCGGTTCAGGATGGCCCGCTCGGCCAGGACCATCTCGCGGCGCACCCGCCGGTAGGCGACCGTGGGCGGCTCGCCGGTGGCGTGGTCGCCGAGGCGCTCCCAGTTCGACAGCGCCCGATCCTCGGCGACGCGGCGCAGCGCGTCGACGACCGGGTCGGGCATGGGCGACTCCTCGATGAGGGCGTCGAGCCGGGCGAGGGCGGCCGCCGACGCCTGCTCCAGCGCGTGCGCCCGCTGGAGGGCGTCCTCCCGGACGTCCGGCGGCCGGATGCCGAGCCGGCGGATCAGGGCGGGCAGCGTCAGCCCCTGGGCGCCGAGCGTCCCCAGGATCACGGCCACCGTCACCGCCACGAGCAGGTCGCGCTCCG
>DASSGC010000625.1:0-2216 GCA_035693765.1 Acidimicrobiales bacterium | reverse complement strand
CATCTCAGTCCTGCGTTGCTGTTGTCCTGCGTTGCTGTCAACACGCCCGAAGGAACCGGATGAGCAAGAACGAAGGCCCCGCACGGGACCGGTGCGGGGCCTTTGACATGCTCAGACTCTCGATCTGAGTGATGCGCGCTCGGAGGGACTCGAACCCCCAACCTTCTGATCCGTAGTCGGACACGAGCCGTCGCCCACAGTCGCTCATAGTACGAACACGTGTTTCATCCTCCAGGTCATCGTCCGGTCTCGTCGCTGGACGTCCGATGAGGTTCCCAGAGGTTGGGTCACAGCGTGGGTCACAACTCGCCACGGCTGCCACCATGGGTCCGAGCATTCGAGTCGCCGAGTCGGCGTTCGATTACCCGCAGAGCTCCGGAACACGATTCCGGGGCACGCCCCCTCCGGCCAGCGCATGGTGACCATGGCACCGCCTTGTCGTGCCGCGTCGTCCGGCGCGCGATTTCGCCGTGCGGAACACGGATTCTGGCGCTACATGGACGGCGGTACTTGCGGTGACGCCCTGGCGGCAATCTCGCTCGTCGAGGTTGTGGGCGTCGTTCGCCTGCAGCCCTGTCAGCCGCTCAGGCACGATCGGTCCTTGTGTGCCATCCAGCCGGAGGGTCCTCACCGACCAGACCGTCCACAGCCTCGCGGAGCAAGTCGGCGTGCCCGGTGTGCCGGCCATACTCCTCGATCAGGTCGCAGAGAAGCCGGCGCAGGCTGGCATGACGACCGTCGGGCCCGGACATGTGGACGAGCTGGTCGACACCGCCGTCCGCCAACGCCGCGTCGAGCCTCGAGCGGGACCGTTCGACGGCACCGTCCCAGAGCGCGTAGAGCTGTTCGGGCGTGTCGGTGGCGGCGGAAATGAACTCCCAATCGTCATCGTCGTCCCAGTCGGTGAGGTCCCACGGCGCGCCCAGTGGCTCGCCGCTCAGCTTGGTCGTGAACGCGTAGTCCTCCTGGACAGCGAGATGCTTGAGGAGGCCGCCGAGGGTTAGCGAGGAGGCACCGACACGGGTCCCCAGCCCGGCCGCGTCGAGGCCGTCGGCCTTCCAGCGGAAGGTAGTGCGCAAGCGGTCGAGCGCACCCACGAGGTGCTCTGCCTCGGTGCCGGCAAACGGCGGTTCCCACGGGTAGTCGCCGTCGGTCATCGCGCCACCGTAGACCCCGACCTGCCGTTCAGGGATGCCGACACCGCACAGATCTGCCGATCCGCGCCACGACGATCCACACAGAACGCCGCGACGGAACGGCGTCGTTCTGGTTGTCGCCACGGCGCACGGATCGGGGCGACCGCGTGCCCACTGTGCCGGCGCTAGTTGGTAGCCAGGCGGCGATCAGCGGGACCGCGTTCAGCGGCGGCGGTTGTAGCGGAGGAGTGCGACGCCGGACGGGAACTGTGTCGCCTCGACGAGGTCGAGGTCGAGGCGCCGGGCGCTGGCCAGGACGCCGGCCCCGGCCCCGACGAGCACGGGATAGACGAAGAGCCGGTACTCGTCGACGAGGTCGGCGGCCACCAGCTGCTGGGCCACGCTGATGCTGCCGGTCACGCCCAGCCGTCCGGGCTGGTCCCGCAGCGCCTGTACCTCGTCGAGGCCGCGCAGAACGGTTGTGGGCTCCCACCCGGGGTCGTGCAGCGTCGTCGAGAGTACGTACTTTTGGACCCGGTTCAAGTGGTCGGTGATCCCGGTGGTGTCGTCGGTCTGGATGGGCCAGTAGCTCCGGAAGGCCTCGAAGGTGCTGCGACCCAGCAGCAGGGCATCTTGCTCGGCCATGTGGGCCTGGGTCACCGCCACCAGATGGTCATCGGTCTGGTCGGCGGGATCGAACCAGCCGGTGGCCATGTCGATCACGCCGTCGGCGGTGCAGTTCTCGGTCAGCACGATCTGCACGCGCGTCCTCCTCGTCGAGCCCGTCTCCTTCAGACGGGGTTGAGAGCGCCAAGTCATCGGGCAGCAGTCACTACGAGTCGACCGTCCCTAGCCAGGATTGCCCGTAGCGGGGTCAGAGTCCGGGGTGGATGGCCGGCTGGATCGGCACGGGGAGTGCCGCTTGTAGCTGGGTCTTGATGCGGTCGATGGCGTGGAGGAGGTCGGGGGTCCAGGGCCAGGTGGCGTCGAGTCGGAGGCGCCGTGGGCTGGCGTGCGCGGCGATGTGCAGGAGCCTGTGGCGGATGGTCGCTGTTGAAGGGCAACTTGGCCAGTCCGCAG
>DASSGC010000624.1:0-4810 GCA_035693765.1 Acidimicrobiales bacterium | reverse complement strand
TGGTTTCCTCTCCGACACCACTCCCAGGGATGCGTCCCAGGAAGTAGCTCTCTCGGCGGCGGGTTGGCCACGTGATGTGGTCGGTGTCGATGGTGGGTCGATGCACGACCCACGCACCCGCACCGCCCTCAGCCACCTCGCCGACCTCGGCCACACCCCGGAGCCCCCGCGATGGCACTGGGGGATCGCCCGCCTCGACCCGATCGGCCGCATCGTCCTGCCCGGCCAAGCCCACGCCGCGCTCGGCCTTACGGTGGAACAGCCGTGCCTTGTGCAGGGCGTGTGTTACCGGGTCGCGCTGGTGCTGCGAACCTGCGGAGGCGGTGCGGCGGTCACGGTGGACGGGCGGGGCCGCCTCCGCCTGCCGGCCTGGTTGCGGCGGTCTGGTGCCGCATCGCGGTCGCTGCCGGTCGGCGCTCGGTGCGATGCACCGCTGGTCGTCGTCGCGCCCACGACCGTCCTCGACGGGCTCGGCGACGTCCTGGCGGGGGAGTCCCGGTGATCGACCGGCGCCTGCGGGCCCGGGTCCTGCTCGGCGAAGCCCACGCTCTGGGCATCGGCCTAGGCGACCTGATCGCCGCTGCCGACACCGACCCCCACGACACGGCGTTCGAGCTGACCGTGTCCAGCTACGTGGAAGCGATCGCGCCGACCTTCACCGCGGGCACCGCCGCCACCTACCGGTCCTACTGGCGGCTGGCCGCCGCCCGCCTCGGTGACCGGCAGCTGACCGGCATCGCGATCGCCGACCTCCAGGCGGTGGTCGCCGATGCCGTCGCGCCCGGGCCCGGCGACGGCGACCGACAGCGACGGCCGGGCATCGCAGGAGAGCTGCATCGCGGCGCTCCGCGCGCTGTTCAGCCGAGCGGTGGCCGATGGGCTGGTGACCGCCAATCCAGCCGCTGGGCTGCCAAACCCCGCCGCACCCGCAGCCCGCCGCCGCGCCCTGGATGACGCTGAGCTGGCCGAGCTGATCGACTCGGTGCGCACCACCAGCAACGACCCCGACCTCAACCTGCTCCTGGTCCGGTTCCATCTCGAATCCGGCGCCCGCCGGGGCGGCGCCCTCGACCTCCGCCGCCGGGACCTCGACACGCGACGAGCCACGGTATGGCTACGAGAGAAGGGCGCCAACGAACGCGAGCAACCCGTCTCCCCAACGCTGATCACGCTCCTCGACCGCCACGCCCGCTCCCGGGGCGCGGCCACTCCCGACGACGCCGTATTCCGCACAGCTTGCGGCACCCCGATCACGCGGCGCCGCTACGACACCATGTTCGACCGTGCCCACGCCTGCCTGACGTGGTCCGACCGGATCCCGGTTTCGGCCCACGTGCTCCGCCACACCGCCATCACCGCCATTGGTCGGCTAGCCGGCTACCCCGTCGCCCAAGCCCTCGCCGGTCACATCCCACCGTCGGTCACCGGCCTGTACCTCCAGGCCAGCCCGGCAGAGGTCGCCGCCACCGTCGCCGCCATGACCGGCAAAGCGCACCCGCTCGCGGGCGACTATCGCGGGCGCCGCGAACCCGCCCGCCGACCTGCCCGCCACCGGCAATGACAACGACGCCGGGCCGACCAGCCATCGGGAGGATCGCGTCGATCTCCTGGTCAGCACTACAGGGGCCTGGTGGCTGTGACGATCCACGCGGCGCCGCCGAGGACGACGCCGTTGCGCCCCGCGTAGGGTGCCAATGCGGCGCGCACGGCCTCCCAGGCAGCGGCAGCCGCGTCTTCGCTGACATCGGCCATGAGCATCGCCGCCATGTCGGTGCCCTGCATGAACGCGACGGTGTCTTCGACCGCGGTGCCCATCGGCATCGGGCACTGGAAGTCGTCGACGACCACGTCGGTGAAACCAACAGCCGTCAGAATGGAGTGGATGCGGTCGGGGTCGGCGAGCGAGAACGGACCGGGCCGACCGGGCTCGCCCAGCTCGGGCATCGGCACGTGTGCCAGCGCCGCGCCCACGGGGACCGTCAACCACTCGTTGGCCAGAAGCTCCTGCCAACACGCGAAGACGACCCGTCCTCCGGATCGCAGCGAGCGGGCCAGGTTGGCGAACGCGGCGTGCGGGTCGTCAAAGAACATCACGCCGAAGCGGCTGACAAGCACGTCGAACCCCGCGTCGGGAAGCGCGTGCACCTGCGCGTCGCCGCGCTCGAAGCGGACATTCTCCAGGCCGGCGGCACGGGCGCGGGTGGTGGCCATGGCCAGCATCGGCCCAGAGATGTCCAACCCGAGAACCGAGCCTTCCGGCGCGACGAGCGGCCCGATCGCCAGGCTCAGCGCCCCATTGCCGCACCCGACGTCGAGGACCCGTTCCCCCCGACGTGCCGAGAGCACCTCCACGACGCGGGCCCCGAACCCGCCATTGATCTGGTCGTATCGCGCCTGCTGGACGACCCAGTGCTTGCCGCCCGAGCCGTCCCAGTACTCGACCTGTTCGACGTTGGGCATCGCGGCCACCATAGGTCGTCGCGTTCGCGTCGGTTGAGCTGCGATTCGCAGCGCGGGCGTCGCCGGTTGCGTTCGCCGCGTGTCGGCTCCTCGAAGTGTTCGTCCATCACGTCGACGGTCGGGTCCGCAGCGAGGTCATCCTGGACTGAGCGTCCGCGCCAACCCTGTGGTGTTCGCGGTCCGATCCGAGCGGTTCACCCTGGATCGACACGACGGCGTCGCTGCCGGCGAGGTCTTGCGTCGCGTTATCATTCCTGTGCGCCCGGCCGACCGCGCGTGTGGCGCGGTCGGCGAACTTGGCGCTTTCGGGGCGCTACTCCTGGCTGGCCAGTGCGATCTGCGCGACGAGCTTGTCGAGTGCCATCTCCCACCCGGCGGCGCCCGGGGAGTCCTGGGGGATGCCGGCGTGGATCAGCACCATCCGTGTCCGGCTCCCGAGGTCTTCGAACTCGACCCGCACCTCGGTCGCGCCATGTTCGCCTGCTCCTGCGGCCGGCGCGCCGCCGTGGTCGTCGGACATCCACTCGGTGTAGACGAGGCGCCGATGCTCGACGACCTCGCGGTACTAGCCGGTGAACCACATCTGCATGGGTCCGTTCGGGGTGGAGACCTCCATGCACACCCGGCGGGGGCCGCCGACGCGGACGTACATCGTCGCCGTGGGGATGCTGGCGCCTTGGGGGCCGTACCACGCCTTGAAGTGCTCGGGGTCGGTCCACAGCTGCCACACGAGCGCCACGGGTGCGTCGAACGTGGAGCGGCGACGTACCGGTCGATCTCGACGACGTTCGTATCCATGACAGTCCTCGATCGGCGGATGCGCGACGCGTACGGACGCCAGAACGGGCTGGCCACCGCCGTGTACTGGTCGGTGGCGGATCTGTTGAACCTCGAGGTCGACCTGTTGTTCTTCGACACGACCTCGACCTACTTCGAGACAGAGACGCCCGATGAGCCCGTCGAGGGTGCCACGGTCGGGTTCCGGACCTTCGGCAAGTCCAAGGACCACCGGCCCGACCTGCCCCAGGTCGTGATCGGCATGGCCGTGACCCGCACCGGGATCCCGATCCGGGTGTGGTGCTGGCCCCGCAACACCAACGACCAGGCGTTGATCCGCCAGGTCAAAGACGACTTGCGGGCGTGGCGGCTCGGGCGGGTGGTGTAGGTCGCGGATCGGGGGTTCTCCTCGGAACAGAACCGCCGCTACCTCCAGCGCGGGGGCGGGAACTACATCGTGGGCGACAAGCTCCGCGGCGACCAGGCCGAAGCGAAGGCGGCGCTGTCCCGCCAGGGCCGCTACCGGCCCGTGGCCGGCAACATCGAGGTCAAAGAGGTCGTGATCGGCGACGGGGTGATGCGAGACCGGTTCGTGATCTGCCGGAACCCCGACGAAGCCCGCCGCGACACCCTCGTGCGAGACCGTCTCGTCGCCCAGCTCGAAGAAGCGATCACCGGCACCGACAAGCTCCCCGCCGATGAGCGGGCCGGCCTGGCCACCGCCCTGCCCGCGGGGCTGCACCGCTTCTTGCGCGCCACCCCCACCGGGCTGCTGCGCGTCGACCGCGCCAAGGTGCGCGCCGAAGCGAACCTCGACGTCGGGGTCGTTGTCGAGCGTGTCGAGGGCCTGGTCCCACGTCGCCAGCACCGCCCCCGTGTCCGGGTCGACGTAGCCCGCAGCCTCGTCGGACCACCACGGCAGGCGGTCCACGTAGACCGGCTCGTCATGGGCCGGCCACCACACCTGGTGATAGGTCGCGGCCCGGACCTCGCGGACGATCTTGCGGGGGATGGCCCCTCGGATCGCGGCGTGCAGGTGCGGGGCCAGGCGGCGCTGGGCTTCGACGGTGGCGAAGTACTGGACCCGGTAGCCCGCGCAGCGGCGCAGGTTCTGCCAGAACCGGTCCACCAGCTTGGGGAAGTGCAGCGCATCCAGCGCGGCGCGCCGGTAGTCGTAGGACCCGGGGTCGACCGGCACACCCTCGCCGGTGACCCGGCCGTAGCTGGGGAGGGTGAGGGTGACGAACATCGAGGGCCGGTAGGTCTTGCCATCCGGCGCGGTGAACACCCGCCCGATCGTGCGATCCGCCATCGGCAACCGCGGCAGATCCGGCACGTCCTGCCGCCGCCGCGTCGAGCGCACCCGCCGCTCCGACTCGTCGACGCCCTGGCCCTCGTCGTCGGCCTGGTCGTCGTCGGGCGTGTGTTCGGGTTCGGTGTCGAGGTGCCAGCCCTCACGGCACTGCTGGATCCGCAACCGTTTCGCCCGCTCCGCACACGGCGGGCACCGGTCCTCCCGGGTCGACCCGCACGAGATGGGGACGATGCGCACCTCACCCGACTCGACGTCGGT
>DASSGC010000623.1:0-7445 GCA_035693765.1 Acidimicrobiales bacterium | reverse complement strand
GGCCGGGCGCAGGTGGGCGCGCAGGTCGTCGAGCAGGTCGTCCCGCACGCCGCGGGCGCCGGGATCGTCCCACCGGTTGACCCGCTGGAGCGGGTCGTCGGCCAGGTCGTACAGCTCGCCCTCGGTGCCGTCGTGCACGGTGCCCGGGAGGTACGTGGTGCAGACCCAGTCGTCGCGGGTGATCGTCCGCAGGTGGACGCCCACGCCCAGCAGCTCGCTGTCCCACTCGGTGACGGCGCGCCCGTCGCGCCGGCGGTCCGCGTCGCGGTCGTCGACCGGCAGCGACGCGCCCTCCATCCACGGTTCGGCCGGCAGCCCCGCCGCGGCGCAGAAGGTCGGCGCCAGGTCGACGAGCCCCACCGGTCGGGTGACGACGGCCGGCGCCCTGCCCGCCGAGGGCGCCGGCCGCCAGATGAGCGGCAGCCGCATGAGGGCGTCGACGTGGTACGGGCCCTTGAACAGCAGCCCGAAGTCGCCCTGCAGCTCGCCGTGGTCGGTGGTGAACACCACATCGAGGTCGTCGTCCCAGCCCCGCGCCGCGATCGCCGTGAGCACGCGGCCGAGCGCCTCGTCGATGAGCTCCACCTCGACCGCGTTGCGGGCGTTGACCTCGCGCACCTGGTCGGCGGTGAGGGTGGCCGGCACCCAGCGCGACGGGGCCTCGTAGTTGGAGACGAGGTCGCCGTCGTACCAGAGCCGCCAGTGGCGCGGCTTGCCGTCGAGGATCCGCTCCCGGGCGCCGGCATCGGTCGGGTACCCGGCGGGAAGCGGCACCTCGCGCCAGGGGAACCGATGCATCTCCCCGGCCGGCGGGTCCCACGGGTGGTGGGGGTCGGGGAAGCTCATCCAGCAGAACCAGTCGTCGTCGTCGGCCAGCCCGTCGAGCCAGGCGATCGTGCGGTCGGCCACCCAGCCCGTGTGGTACCAGTCGCGGGGGATCGGGTTGTGCTTGACCTGGGGGGCGCCGGTGTCGCCGCCGCCGTCCGCGTTGACCTCGAGCTCGTGGTCGAGCATGGCGTAGAACCCGCCGACGGCCTCGGGGTGGGTGGCGCCGAGCCACCGGGCGTAGTGCAGCGGGCCGGCGGGCGTGTGGGTGGCGAACTCCAGGTGGTCGAAGCCGCGGTGGGGACCGTGGCCGCCGCCGTGCCACGGTGCGTCGACCGTCGGGACGCCGAGGCCGGCGAGGCTGTTCTCGGGGAACCGCCCGAACGGGTCGAGGAACGGCTCGAAGTGGGGCTTGCCGACCAGCGCGGTGCGGTACCCCGCGCCGTGGAGCACCGCGGCGACCGAGGGGGCGTCGACGGGGAGGGCGACGCCGTTCATCCACACGCCGTGCGTGCGCGGGTGCTGGCCGGTGAGCATGGTCGACCGCGACGGCATGCACACGACCGACTGCGGGACCGCCCGCTCGTAGCGGATGCCCTGGGCGGCCAGCCGGTCGACGACCGGGGTGCGCCCCACCGACCCGCCGTTGCAGCCCAGGGTGTCGTAGCGCTGCTGGTCGGTGGTGACGAACAGGATCCGGCGGCCCATCAGCGTGCACGTCCCCCCGCCGGTGCGGGCACGCGGGCCTCGACCTGGTGGCGCAGCTCGGCCAGGGCGGCCGCGGTGGCGCCGCCGAGCACGACCGCCAGGGCCGCCGGGTCGGCGTCGCTGGCGTAGGTCACGAGGCACCGGTCGTCGCCGAGCGCGATGACGTCGAGCGACGCCAGGTGCTCGGCGAAGATCCCGCCGGTGATCCGGTACTGGAACCGGCGCTGCAGCGGGTCGTTGGTGAGGATGGTCTCGTCCTGGACGAGACCGCTCGCCAGGGTGACGGTGCGCCGGTCGCCCGTCACCGTGCAGCCGACGACGCCGGGGAACCACCGGTCGAGCAGCTCGGGCCGGCCCACGATCGCCCAGGCGGCGTCGGGCGGGGCGGCGATCACGACCTCGCGGCGGACGGACGCGCGCATCAGCGGTTCCCGGCGGGGTCGAGCAGCCGGTGGAGCGCGGCGCTGACCACCGCCACGGCGGCCGCCCGGTCGAGGCCCTGATCGGTGAGGAGCAGGTCCCAGGCCTCCCAGGAGGTGATGACGTCGGCGGCGGCGAGGGCGGCCTCGCGCTCGCCCGGGGCCAGCCCGTCGAGCCCCGGGGAGAAGAGCTCGACGAGCTGGCGGCGCAGGGCGGCCCTGATGCGAGCCAGCTCGGCGGCGATCAGCGGTTGGCGGGTGGCGAGCGCGCGGGCGACGCGGCCGACGGGGCCCATGCCCTCGAGCAGGCGGACGCGGGCGGCGACGAACCGTTCGACCCGCTCGGCGAAGGGCGCGGCGGCCGTGGTGTCGAGCGCCCACAGGGGCCCGAGGTGCTGCTGCTGGCGCTGGATGGCGGTGCGGACCAGGGCCCCGGTGTCGTCGAAGTAGCGGAACAGCGAGCGGGCCGAGATGCCGGCCCGGGCGGCGACGTCGTCGGCGCTGGGTTCGAGGTTGCCGTCCCGGTAGAGGCCGAGCAGGGCCTCGACGACGGCGTCGCGGTTGCGGTCCCGGCGGAGGCTGCGCCCGTCGGGGGTCGCCACGAGGCAGTCGGGAGCGGGCACGCCGCGACTCTAACTATTGACAGTCATAATGACAATACCTACCGTCGAGCCCGTGCCGACGCCCGTGCCCGCCCTCGTGCTCGACTCGCTGCAGCGCCGCCTGCGGGCGCTGCACACCCTGTACGCCGACGCCCTCGCCACCATGGGTGCCGACCACGTGAACCACTTCGAGCGCGATGGTGTGCTCCCCATCGCCTTCTCGCTGTTCCACTACACGAACATGCACGACGTCAGCTTCGCGGTGATCAGCGGCGAGCCGGTCCTGTGGGGGCCCGACTGGCAGCCGCGCGTGCGGATGGCGATCGACGACCACGGCAAGGAGCGCACCGTGGGCGACATGGTCGCCCAGCGCATCGGCGACTACGCGGCCTTCGGCGACTACCAGCGGGCTGTGTTCGCCCGCACCGAGGCGTGGCTGGCCGGCCTCGATCCGGCGGAGCTGACCCGGGTGATCGTGCCTCGCCCGCTGCCGCCGTCCCTCGCCGATACCTTCAGCGCCCGGGTGGCCGGCGACGCGGGCATCACGGTCCTCGACGCCCTGGAGTGCTGGATCTACCAGCACGGCCTGCGCCACATGGGCGAGATCGAGCTGGCCCGGGGCCTCGTCGGCCTGGGCGGCATGACGAGCTGACCGGCGGCGGGATGCCGGCCGCGGCGGTCAGTCGTTCACCTGGAGCGACTGGAAGGCCGCGTCCATGCCGGTGTTGAGGTCGGCCCGGTTGTACGGGATCGACGCGTAGAACGCGCCGGGCCGGGCACGCCCGGTGTCCACCAGCACGACGATCACCTTCTCCTGCGTGGTCTCCAACCCCTCCTGCGACAGCGAGACCTCGTTGTGCACCAGGTAGGCCGGATGGCCGTCGATCGTCACCGATGTCTCGTTGACGATGACGGTCGGCGAGCCCTCCACGTAGTAGTTCTCGATGAGCTGGGTCGACAGGGCCTTGGCGGCGGTCGGCAGGTCGTCCTCGCCCTCGTAGGCGATGCTCGGCGTCAGGTCGCCGATGACGATGTTGCCGATCCACCCGCCGCCGTCGGGGGTGACCTCCTGCACCACCACGAACTGCCCGGCGGTCGGCTGCAGCTCGGGTAGCGGACGGTTGCCGCCGTCGACCCAGTCCTGCCACGGCTCCGGCAGGCGGGTGAAGGTGAGGCCGCCGGACGTCACGAGCGCCGCGCCCTCCTGCGTGGCCCCGGTGGTGTCCGAGGTCCCGTCCGTCGTCGAGGCGGTCGAGCCGCCGTCCTCGGTCGTGGTCGCCCGCTCGCTCGTGGAGGGGCTGGCGGTGTCGTCATCGCCCCGCAGGGCGAACGCGGCGCCGACGACCAGGGCGCCGGCGACCAGCGCGCCGACGACGATCAGCACGTTGCGGCGGTCGCCCCCGGGCGGGCCCGCCGGGGGGAAGGGACCGGTGCCCATCGGCCCGGGCATCGGGCCGGTGGGCGGCGCGGGCGGGACGAAGCCCGGGCCCGGCGCACCGGGTGCCGGCGGTGGGATCGGCGGCGCGGCGACCGACGGCGGTGGCACGGGACCGGGCGACGGCGGCGCGCCGGCCGGTGCCGTGTCGTCGGTCCACTGCGTGCCGTCCCACCACCGCTGGTCGGGACCACCGTTCGGATCTGGGTACCACCCGGCCGTCACGGCGTGCACCGTAATCAATCGTCGGCGGCCCGCGAGCGCGGCCCGCGGGACTAGTCGAACACGACGGTCTTGCGCCCGTAGACCAGCACGCGGTGGTCGATGTGCGCGTGCACGGCCCGGGCCAGCACCGCCACCTCCAGGTCGCGCCCCTTCCGCCGCAGGTCGTCGACGTCGTCGCGGTGGCTGACCCGCAGCACGTCCTGGTCGATGATCGGGCCGTCGTCGAGCACGGCGGTGGCGTAGTGGGCGGTGACGCCGATCAGCTTGACCCCCCGCTCGTGCGCCTGGTGGTAGGGCCGGGCACCCTGGAACGACGGCAGGAACGAGTGGTGGATGTTGATGATGCGCTGGGGCCACTCCTCGCAGAAGCCGCCGGAGAGGATCTGCATGTAGCGGGCGAGCACCACCAGGTCGACGCGGTGGTGGCGCAGCACCTGCCGCACCCGCTCCTCCTGGCCCGCCTTGTCCCCCGCCACGATCGGCAGGTGGTGGTACTCGACGTCGAACCACTCGGCCGCGTCCTCGTGGTCGGGGTGGTTGCTCACGAGCACCCGGATGTCGACGTTCAGCTCGCCCTCCCGCCAGCGGTGCAGCAGGTCGTGGACGCAGTGCGGTTCCTTCGACGCCAGGAGGCCGACCCGGGCGGTGTCGTCGGACCATCCGAGCAGCCAGCGCAGGCCGAACCGCTCGGCGACGGGACCGAAGGCAGGACCGACCTCGTCCCGCCCCAGGTCCAACCGGTCGACCTCGAACTCGGTCCGCAGGAAGAACGCCCCGTCGGTGTGGTCGGTGTGCTGCTGGAGGTCGACGACGTTGCCGCCGTGCTCGGCCACGAAGGCGGTGGCGGCGGCGATGATGCCCCGCTGGTCGGCGCAGGCCACCAGCAGCCGGGCGGTGGGCGACGGGAGCACGCTCGTCCCCTAGTGTCCTGGTGGCGGGCCGTCGTCGGCCAGCACCTGGCGGGCCAGTCGCCTCGGCGCCACCAGGGTGTACGACGTCCGCACCCACTCCTCGACCTGATCCCACCGGTCGGGGTCGGCGTCGTCGCCGACCTTGACCGTCACCCACCCGTGCCGGCCCAGCCCGTAGCCGCCGGGTACCGCGTCGGGGTCGGTGGCGACGACGGCCTCGGCCTCCTCCTTCGGCAGCTTCACGGTCAGCGAGTCGCCATGGTGGCTGGCGAACACGAAGTTCTTGCCGTTCACCCGGAAGGTCGGTTCGCCGTCCCAGGCCTCGATGTCGACCCGCACGCTCTCCGGCAGGCGAGCGACGATCGCTTCGAGTCGGGTCAGGTTGTCCATGCCCGCCATACTCTGCCGCGTGGAGCGCGTCCGCGTCGGCTGCTACCCGGGGACCTTCAATCCGCCGACCGTCGCGCACCTGGCCATCGCCGAGGCGGCGGTGCGGCAGGCCGGCCTCGACCGGCTCGACCTGGTGCTGTCGACGGTCGCGCTGGGCAAGGAACGGCTGGCGATGCCGCCGGTGGAGGACCGGTGCGCGGTGCTGGCCGACGTGGCCCGGGCCCGCCCCTGGCTCGGCGTCGTGGTGACCGACGCCCGGCTGATCGTGGACGCCGCCGCGGACTACGACGTGGTGGTCATGGGGGCCGACAAGTGGGCCCAGGTGCTCGACCCCGACTGGTACGGCTCGGTGGCCGCCCGTGACGAGGGGCTCGACCGCCTGCCCCGGGTGCTGGTGGCGCCCCGCGCCGGCTGCCCGCTCGACCTGGCGGGCCGCGACGCCGAGGTGCTGGCGGTGGCCGGTGACGTGGCCGAGGTCAGCGCCACGGCCGTGCGGTCGGGCGAGGGCCGGGCGCAGGCGTGGCTGCTGCCGGAGGCGCGTGCGTGGGCGCGGCGGGCGAGGGGCTGGCCGGGCTGGCTCGACGCCCCGCCGGCGTGACCGCGCCGAGCTTGACGCATCGATAAGGTAAAGGCCGGCCCCGGGGGGGCGATGCGAGCTCTGCAGGGAGCGGAGGGGACGGGCCGACGCACGGCGGCGGAGCTCGCGGTCCGTGTCCCGGCCGGTGCCCTGCGCCTACCTGGACGGGACCAGGGCGTCCCGGCGTCGACGCCGGCCGCCCGGGGGCGCGGCGTCGTCAGGCGGGGGGCGTGATCGCCACGGGCGTGCCGAGCCCGGCGAGGTCGTAGGCGAGCACCAGCCGCGGGCCGTCCGGCTGCGACGTCACCTCGACCCGCACGGGTGTCCCCGTGGCATCGACGGTCACGATCAGCGAGGCGCTCACGGGCTCGGTCTCACGCTCCACGGTGCCGAACACCTCCGCCGGCACGGTGGCGGCGATGCGCCGCCGGCCCAGCGCGTCGCGCCCCGCGTCGGTGTGGCCGGTGGCCGCCGCCAGCCAGGTCGGGAGCAGGGCCGCGCCCTTGGCCGGCGCCTCGGGGTCGGAGAGGGCGGGGATCCGCTGGTACGCCCGATCGTCGAGCCGGTCGCGCCGGTCGGCCGCCCGGCCCCAGACCGTGGCCCCGACCGCGACGGTCTCGACCGCCTTGCCGCCGTTGGCCACCGCGACCTCGTGGAGCCGGCTGCCCGTGAGCGACACCTCGCCCTCGACGGTGAGGTCGACGCTCAGCCACGGCGTGGGGCGGACGGTGCTCACATCGGTGGCGCTGACGGTGCCGGAGTAGGTGAACGAGCCGGCCTCCCCGAGGCGCGACACCGCCAGCGTGAAGGCCTGCCGGGGTGCCGGCCGGGTCGTGGTCGTGGTCGACGGCGCTGCGCCCCGGTCGCCGGGCGCCCCGCCGTCGTCGCTGCCGGCCACGGAAGCGCGGGGCCGTCCGTCGCCGTCGCCGGCGATCGCCACCCCGGCGCTCACGACCGCCACGAGCAGGGCCGCGCCCGCGGCCACCACGACCCGCCGGCGGCCCGCGTGCCGGCTTCGCCCGGCCGGATGCGGCGCCCTGCCCGCCGCGACGACCGGCGCGGCGGCCCGGGTGCCGGTCTCGCCGCCGGCGAGGCCGCGCCGGCCGGATGCCGAGGCGGCCACCGGCGCGGTGGCGCCGGGGTCGGTCGGTGCGCCGGGTGGGGCGGGGTCGGTCGGTGCGCCGGGCCGGGGTGCGTCGGCCGCGGTCGAGGCGGGCGGTTGGTGGGTGTGGCCGGCGTCGGGCGCGCCGGGGTTGCTCGGTGCGCCGGGCGGGGCGGAGGTCCGGGGTGCGTCGGCCGCGGGCGAGGCGGGTGGTTGGCGGGTGTCGCTGGCGTCGGGCGCGCCGGGGTTGC
>DASSGC010000622.1:0-6430 GCA_035693765.1 Acidimicrobiales bacterium | reverse complement strand
CGCGACCGGGCCCGATGGCCAGCCATGGCCGGAGCTGGACCGGGTCCGCCCCTGGGATTCGCTCAGCGACGACGAGCGGCGCCTGTTCGCTCGCATGGCCGAGGTGTTCGCCGGCTACATCTCCTACACGGACGCCCAGATCGGCCGGGTGATCGACCTCCTCGACGAGTCGGGCCAGCTCGACAACACCATCGTCGTCGTGGTCTCCGACAACGGCTCCAGCGCCGAAGGGGGCCCCAACGGCACGTTCAACGAGTGGCGCTTCTTCAACGGCGTGCCCGACACCACCGAGCTCACCCTGCCGCACATCGACGAGCTCGGCACACCGGCGTCGTACAACCACTACAACACCGGTTGGGCCTGGGCGTTCGACACGCCGTTCCCCTACTGGAAGCGCTTCGCCGGCTACGAGGGCGGCGTCGCCGACATGTGCCTCGTCGCCTGGCCGGCCAGGATCCGCGCCCAGCCCGACCCCCGGCACCAGTACATCCACGCCGTCGACATCGTCCCGACCATCTACGAGCTGCTCGCCATCGACCCACCCTCGGTGCTCAAGGGCTACCCGCAGAGCCCGCTCGACGGGCAGAGCTTCGCCGCCACGCTGACCGACCCGAACGCTCCCGGCCGCGACACCCAGTTCTACGCCATGCTCGGGCAGCGCTCGATCTACCACCAGGGATGGCTCGCCTGCACCGTCCACCCGCCCATCTCCGGCTGGGGCAACTTCGACAAGGACGTCTGGCAGCTCTACCACCTGGAGCGGGACCGGGCGCAGAGCCACAACCTCGCCGACCGGGAGCACGAACGGCTCCAGACGCTGAAGGACCTGTGGTTCTACTACGCCGGCGTCTACAACGGGCTACCCCTCGACGACCGCACCGCCCTCGAACAGGTGCTCGCCGAACGACCCCACGCCGGCGCAGCTCGCAACCGCTACACCTACTACCCCGACTGCTCGGACGTGCCCGAGGAGGCCGGCGTCCCGATCAACGGGCGGTCCTTCACGATCGTGGCCGGCGTCGACATCGACGCCACCGATGCCGAGGGCGTGCTCTTCGCCAGCGGCGGCATCATCGGCGGCCACAGCCTCTACATCAAGGACCGCCGCCTCCACTACGTCTACAACTGGATCGGAACCCACCTCCAAGACGTCGTCGCGGACCGCGACATCACCCCGGGCCGACACGCCCTCACCGCCGAGTTCTCCCTGCAGGGCCAAAACGACGACCCGGCTATGCCCGGGTTCTCCGGGACCCTCACCCTTTACATCGACAACGACGTCGTCGGCTCCGGCAAGGTCGTCACCCAACCCGGCGCCTTCTGCCTCGTCGGCGACGGCATCTGCGTCGGCCGCGACAGCGCCTCACCCGTCACGCCCGACTACAAGCCACCGTTCCGGTTCACGGGCGGCCAGATCGAAAGAGTCGTCGTCGACGTGTCCGGCGAGCAGTACGTCGACCACGAGGCCCAAGTGAGGGCCTGGCTGATGCGGGACTGAGGGGGACGAAGCCGGCATGTCGACGACCCGCGCTGCCACCGGCCGCCGACGGACGGAGAACGTCACGTCCCCAATCGACCGTGGGAGGCATTGGTGACGACGCGACCCGAGCTCGATGCGGCCGCTGAGGTCGAGCGGCTCCGGGCGTGGAGTACCGCGCTCGACCAGGCGGTGAAAGACGGCACTCCTCTGCCCGACGATCTGCACTTTCATGACCTGAGGCACACGGCGAACGGCTTCGCTTCGAACGTGGCGAGTCTCAAGGAGCTGATGGCCCGTATGGGGCATTCGACCACTCGGGCGGCGCTGATCTACCAGCACGCGCAGCGTGATCGCGAGCGGGAGATCGCCGCCGCGGTCTCTGCGGCCGTCGAGGCGGAGCTGGCGCGGAAGCGGTCGCACCGGTGACCGGTTCCCGGGCGGGTTGGGTGGGATTCGGTAACCGCCCTGGTGACCGGATGTCGTGGGAGCAACGATGGGAGCAACCGGCTGGCAGACGTTCCGATTCGTAGGCTCGTCCACGCCATCCGCCGACGTACGCTGCGGACGCCCGCGCTGGTCAGCGGTCCGACGCCATCCGATCCGGATCGGAGTCGTCCGAGTTTGCGGGTACAGCCGGGGTACACGGTTGTCGCGGTTGCGGACCTACGAGGATGCAAGCACTCGTGCGCCAGACAAGACGACCAGCACCAGGCCCACCGCCACGAACGCGACAGCGTGGCCGCGGACGCGCAGCCAGTTCGACCGGTGCCCCCATCGACCTGCCCCGAGGAACGCATCATCAGCGGCGATCTCTTCCTCGCGACGCCGCCATTCCCTGGCGCCGAGCCACACGCACCACGAGCCGAGCAAAGCGAGGCCGAGCGACACCAGGCCAGTCATGGTCCACGCATGATGCCACCGGCCCCTGGGCGCGGGCCGGCCGACTGCCTGCAAAGCACTCCGGGGCGTCCGTGGCGATACGTGGGAGGCAGTAGAAGTTCAGGCCAGAAGGGGTCGCTCGGCCAATGGCGTCCGTGTGAATCCGTAGCCAGCCGGTGTCGATTGGCTCCCCCGTTGGCTCCCCTCGACCGCGGTGACCCAGGGTGGGTCAGCCCGGTGCGCCACTCAACCTACGGTGTGCGGCGACGGTCGGATGGCTGGGGAGGCACTGAGGCGTGAGCCCAACTGGATCAGATGACGACCCGGTGCCGCCGGGGTTGGTGCTCGATCTGGACGAAGCGTTCCGCGTGCTGGAGGCGCTGGAAGACGCCCGGCTGGCGCTCCGCGAGATCAGCGCGGCTCCGGGCCTTCAAGACGAGCTGGCGACAGTGATCCGGATACTCCACAGTAGGCTCGGCTTCGACGAAGGAGGCGTGCCGTGACCCAGCCTGAGGTTCTGCTGCCGGCCGAAGCAGCGCGCCGCCTCGGTGTCCCGACCCGAGTGATCGTCCAGGCGATGTACGAGCGCACGATCCCCCGTGTGCGGCTCGATGACGGGACACTCGGCATTCCGGCGGACGCGCTCGACACCTTTGAAGTACGCGCCGGCTGACGGGTTTCACGTCGACTGATGGGACTCGGCGTAGGCCCTGGTTCTCAGGAGCGGCTGAAGTGACGATGCGAGCAGCCGACGTGCCCGTGCTAGAACCGGCTCCGCCGGCCCGTAGCGAGCCGGGCACTGAAGGTGCGCCGCGACGGCAGGCGCAGCCTTAACACCTCGTCGGATGGGGGGGCCGTGAGTGTCAGCAGTGTTATTGGGGTCGGTGGAGCCTGGTCTGGCGGTGACGAGTCTCGACGGTGCTCGTTCTGCGGACGACGTGAGGAAGCCGTGGAGCACCTGGTCCGAAGTCGCGGTGGTAGCCACATCTGTGAGCGATGCGTCGCGCAGGCCCGTGAGGCGATCGGCGCGGCACCCCCAGGACAGAAGCTGTTGCGCATACGACCGGCCGGCGCAGAACGACAAAGGCCCCGGAGTCGTTCCGGGGCCTGTCACCTGGGCTTCTGCTCGTGGCACCCCCAGCGGGATTCGAACCCGTGTCGCCACCTTGAGAGTTCCGCCCGGACACATCGTGACTGGCCTGCTGGGATGCGTTCCCTCGTGAACCGAGGAACCTGTCACCCTCGATGACCGTGGGTGCCACCCGCTAACCGCCTTATCTGGCGCGCATCTGGCGCGAGCCGGATCGTCGCCGCGGCGGGACTGCGAACGGATGGGATTCGGTATCCGCCCTGGTCAGCGTTGACGGGTGGGAGCGACCGTGGGAGCAGCCCGGTCCGGACTCCTTGCAGAACGATGGGGCTCACACCCAACGACCCTGCCTGCAGACTGTGCGGCCCGCCGCCGGCGAGACTAGCCAAGCCCTGAAGGGGTGAGACTCCGTGTAGATCCAGCGCAGTGACGGCGCTGTTAGCAGCTGGCGCTGTGCGGGCCGCCCAGCGGGCGACGGCCCATCGAGGCACGATGTGCTGATGACGTGGCGTGGGCTCTGGGTGTTCGTGTTGTTCATCGGCGTCGCAACGGGCTGCGGTTCGACTCATGAACCGACAGCATCATCGGAGTGCGAAGGCGACGGTCCTGTCGTGGCGCTGAATCGCAACGGAGAGGAGTCCCCGGGACTCGCGGAGGTGGTCGTCGCAGACCGCGAGGGCAACTCTGTGTTGGTGACGGGCGATTGGGTCGCGACGAGGCCGAGCTTTTCGCCCGACGGCCGCAAGCTTGTCGTGGTGCGCGCTGACGGCGACTACGAATCAGCCGGCCCAGGATCTACCTCGCTGTGGACAATGAACTCCGACGGAGCTGACCCGCTCTCGCTCACCGAGGGACAGCTCGGGCTTTACGACGACTATCCGGACTGGTCCCCCGACGGGTCCACAATCGTCTTCTCCAGAGCCAGTCCGAACGAGCTCGGACCTGGGCGCCAGATACTGACCGTCCCTGCTCAGGGCGGAGACGCCGGTCCCGTGCTACCGAATGATGGTTTCGACGACATCGCGCCAACGTGGTCCGCTGACGGTCGCATGATCGCATTTGTCCGAGCGGAATGGCAGCCAGACGGCAGCAGGGTCACAACCGTGTGGGTCGTCAGCGCGGACGGCTCGAACGCCCGACCGATCGCCCCGATACTCGACGCTCACTCCCTCCAGTGGCACCCCCAGCGGAATGTGCTGTTGGTCAACACCTTCGGAGCGGAGGACGGCAGCGTCGCGCTGGTGGACATCGATTCGGGCAATGTGCGACGTCTCGCAGAACACGCGACGTTCGCCGCCTGGTCTCCTGGAGGCAGCGAGATCTACTACTTCACGAAGGAAGGCGCGCCCCAGCAATCATGGTGGCGGCTCGCACAGGGCCGAGTCGTTGGTGACCGCTTGGAACGCGACAGGTACGTCGGCGCGATCGACGACTACCTGTACCACTACTTTGGGTTGGCCGTCAGCCCGTGCTCGTAGCACGACACGACGGGAAGTCGATCCCAGCTACGGCCTCGCTCGGCCGAGGACGGCGCCGGAGGCGCCACCCGCAGGTCGGGCGCAGCCGCCGCCTTGACCCTGTAGAGCCAGATTCGGCAAGCGCAGGGCGAGGTAGGCCCGCGAACCTCTTGCTCGCCTATGCGCTTGATGGGAAGAGGGTGTCCGCGACTTGGAGGAAGTCCGCGACGGCTGGCGACCCCTCGTGGGGGCGCAGGCGAGTCCGGAGCTCCGTGACGGCCTCGCTGGAGCGGGACGAGCGGACGGTAGCGGCTAGTTCAGCGGTGAGCGTCGCTGCGGATGCGGCGGCTTCGAGGTCGTGGTCAGCGATCGCAGCTCGGGAAAGCGTGGCGTGGGCGAGGGAACCGCGGCGTGCTCGGTGCTGTCGGGCGGCTTCGTCCGCTGACTGCTGGGCAAAGACGGTGCTCTCTTCCGGGCGGTCGAGATCCCGGAAGGCGTGCGCGTACTCGCCGTTGAGGTAGGCGAGGTCGATGAAGCAAGCCCACTCGGGTTCGTCATCCAGGTCGATGTTGGCGGCGTGGCGTTGGGAGTTGGCGATCGACCGCGCGGCAACGGCGCCGTCTCCGAGGGCAGCCTCGGCGCGGGCCTGTAGCGCCCACAGGTCGGCCAGGCACGCGTGGCCGTGGGCGTTCTGCAGGCCGGCGCGTCCGGCCCTGGCGAGTTGCAGCGCCTGGTCGGGGTGACCGGTCAGGGTCGCCTGATCGGAGAGACCAGCGAGGACGTGCGCGCCGAGCCTGGGACTGCGCGCCTCCTGGGCCAGCCGAAGGGCTTGACCTCGCTGCGGGCTCGATCTGGCGCGCATCTGGCGCCAGAGCGGTCCGTGGGGGAGTCGGACGGCCGCACGATCCGGCGGCCCGTAAGCCGTGACCTGGGCGTCCGTGCGTGGCACCCCCAACGGGATTCGAACCCGTGTCGCCACCTTGAGAGTGTGAGCCAAGTACTGGCGGACTGACCTGGTGAGTTTGCTGCCTGGGGCCGAGCTTGTGGCGGTTGTCAGGCTTGACCGCGAGTGCGCCGCGTTCGTCACGCGATCTGGCACGAATGTGGCACAGCGGGCGACCGCTTGCGCGTCCTCAGGGGCCCGTCCGCTGTGGCACGGTTGTGGCCCGATCAGGCTACGGAGGAACGACGATGGACGGGCGCCGCGGATCAAGGATGACGGTACGAGGCTGGATCGTCTGGGGAGCCACCGTTGCCATCGTCGTGGCTGTTTTTCAGCGGGCACTGGAGAGCACCACGGTGGCAGTCGTCGTCCTTGCGTTACTGGCCATTGCAGCGCTCATTCGGTTCTGGGTGCGGCGCCGAGCGGAGGCCCGAGACATGGACCGGCGCTGAAGGTGCCGCAAGCACGGGCCGGGCGGCGGCCCGAGTGGAGATCATGGGATTCGGGGTCGTGGCTGGTCATCGCCCACGACGAGAGCGACCGTGGGAGCAACCGACACGCGCCCTTGCGTGCAAAGCACT
>DASSGC010000621.1:0-21563 GCA_035693765.1 Acidimicrobiales bacterium | reverse complement strand
GCCCGTCGTCGAGATGGCCGTGCAGACCGGCCGGCCCGAGCAGGTGATCGGCATCCACTTCTTCAACCCGGCGCCGGCCATGGCGTTGGTCGAGGTGATCCGCACGCTGGTGTCGAGCGACGAGACCGTGGCGGCCGCCGTGGCCTTCGCGCGGACCTGCGGCAAGGACCCCGTGGTGGTCGAGGACCGGGCGGGCTTCATCGTCAACGCCCTGCTGTTCCCCTACCTCAACAACGCCGTGCGGATGCTGGAGAACCGCACGGCCAGCCGCGACGACATCGACTCGGCCATGAAGGGCGGCTGCAACTTCCCGATGGGCCCGCTCGCGCTGCTCGACCTGGTCGGCCTCGACACGTCGGTGGCCATCCTCGACGCGCTCTACACCGAGTTCCGGGATCCCAACTACGCCGCCGTGCCGCTGCTCCGGCGCATGGTCGCCGCCGGGCACCTCGGCCGGAAGTCCGGCCGGGGCTTCTACGACTACGCCCGGTAGGCCCGCGGCGCACGGGATGCCCCCGGAGTCCCCCGCCGCCGACGCCGACGCGGCCGCGCCGGAGACCGCGGCGAGGCTCCGGGAGCTCACCGCGTCCGCCCGGCGGGCGGGCCGGCGGGCGGTGATCAGCGGCCGCTGGCTCGCCGACACGGTCGTCGACGTCGCGCCCCGGCTGCCGGTGCGGAGCGCGGCCGCCCTGTCGGCGCACCACGGCGGGCTGACCGGCGACGAGCTGGCCCGGTCGGTCGTGCGGGCCGCGGGCCGGGTGTCCGGTGGGCTGGCCGCCACGGCCGGCGGCGTGATCGCCGCCCAGGAGCTGTCGATCGCCGGGCTGGTGCTGGTCCCCTTCGAGCTGGCCGCGGTGACCACCCTGGTGGTCGTGACCGAGGTCAAGCTGGTCACCGAGCTCCACCACGTGGCCGGGCGCCCGCTGCCCGGCGGCCCCCGCCGGCGGGCCGAGGCCGCGGTCGTGTCGTGGATGTCGGGCCGGGCGGGGCCGCCCGACCCCGTGGTGGCGACCGTGCGCGGCGACGTCCTCGGCCGCGCCGGCCGGGCCCAGCTCCGCACCGCGCTCCGGGCCCGGTTCACCCGCAACCTGTCGGCGCTGGCGCCGCTGCTCACCGGCGCCGTGGCGGCGGGGGTGATCAACCGCCGGGCGACGCTCGACATCGGCGGCCGGGTGGCACGCGACCTCGGCCTCCACCCCTGAACGGGGTCAGCCGCCGGCGCCGGTGAGGTGGTCGACCGCCAGCCGGGCGGTCGCGCCGATCACGGCGTCGGCCCCCGGGTCGCTGAACGTCGGCCGGCGCGAGCGGGTGAAGACGGCGACCGCGTAGCGGCGGCCGCCGGGAAGCTCGACCACGCCCACCTCGCTGCGGAGCGGGGGCAGCGTCCCCGTCTTGCCCGCCACCAGCACGTCGTCGGACGGGAAGCCGCTCGCCAGGCGGTGGGGCCACACCTGCAGCCGCAGCACGTCCCGCATGGCGCTGCACGACCGGGGTGCGGCGGCCTCGTCCCGCCACACGGCGCGCAGCAGCGACGTCAACTCCCGGGGGGTGCTGCGGTTGGTGGTCGCCGGTTCGAGCACACGCAGCCCGGCCTGGGCGGCCGGATCGGCCAGGGCCTGGGGGAGGGTGATGCCCAGCCGCTCGAGGTCGTGGGCCAGCGCCGCGTGCTGGTCGCGGCACCGGTGCGCGACGGCCGTCCGGTGGAGGCCGAGGTCGGCGACCGTCCGCGCCACCGCGTCGAGGCCCAGGCGGTCGACGACGGCGTCGGCCGCAGCGTTGTCGCTCACCGTGATCATGAGCTGGGCGAGGTCGCGCAGCGACAGCTCGACGTCGTCCCGCAGCGCGGCCAGCCCGGTGACGCCCGACGTCCGGTCTGCCCGCCGGAGGCGGATCGGCTCGGCCAGGTCGACGCGGCCCGCGTCGGCGGCCCGGTACAGCGCCACCAGCACCGGCAGCTTGAACACCGAGGCGAGGGCCACGGGCTCGTCGGCGCCGACCGCCACCTCGGCGCCGTGGTCGATGTCGATCACGTGCAGCCAGCCGGCGACCCGGGCGCGCCCGAAGGCACGCCGCACCGCGCGCCCGACGTCGGCGGCGCCGGTCACGTCAGCACCCCCGACGCCGGCCGCAGGTGGACGACGGGCGGGGGTGCCTCGCCGGCGCGGGTCATCTCGCCCTCGCGGCAGAGGGCGGCGGCCAGCGCGTCGGCCACGGCGGGGATGGCCGCGCCTCCGGCCCGCGCGGCCGGCCAGACCACGGCGACCCGCGGCCCGTCCCGACCAGGTGGCGGCGGTCGTGGCCGTGGCCGGGCAGCTTCCCCGCGACCCGGCCGTCCGGCCGGCGACCCGGGTACCCGTGCTGGTGGTGCACGGCACCGCCGATCCGTTGCGCCCGTTCGGCACCGGCGCCGCCGGCTCGCCCGCCCGCGCCGCCGGCCAGCCCACCCCGTCGCTGTCGACACCCGACTCCGTGGCCGCGTTCGTGGCCGCCGCCGGCGGCACGCTCCGCCACGCCGGGCCGGTCGCGGCCGATCCCGGCCCGGGCGACGGCACCAGCCTGGCCACGGAGTGCTGGGCCGACGACGAGGGCATCGTGGCCGTCCTGCTCACGGTGGAAGGTGGCGGCCACACCTGGCCGTCCGCCCTCGTCCCGCCGCCGGCCGGCTACGGGCCCGTGTCCCGCGACCTCGACGCCAGCGCCGAGGCGGTCGCCTTCCTGGCGGGCGGCGACCTCGCCACCGGCCCGCCCTGCCCCTGAGCGGCACGGTCCGAACCTCGCGGGCCGGGTCTCGCGTACGATCGACCGGTGATGGGATCACGGTCGTCGCCCGTCACGCCGCCCCCGGGGCGCTGGGCGTTCCCGCCGGTCGACGGCGCGGACGACGACGGGCTGGTCGGGGTCGGCGCCGACCTCGAGCCGGGCACGATCCTGTCCGCCTACCGTCAGGGCCTGTTCCCCATGCCGCTGGGAGCCGGCGGCCACCTCGGGTGGTGGTCGCCCGACCCGCGGGCCGTCCTCCCGCTCGACGGCGTGCGGGTGAGCCGCTCGCTGCGCCGCAGCCTGCGCCGCTACGAGATCCGGGTGGACACGGCGTTCGACCGGGTGATCGAGGCGTGCGGCGACCCGGCCCGCCCCCACGGGTGGATCAGCCCCGAGGTCCGGGCCGCCTACCGTCGGCTCCACCACCTGGGCTGGGTCCACTCCGTCGAGGCCTGGACCGTCGAGGGCGACCGGGGTGACGAGGGCGACCGGGGTGACGAGGCCTGGACCGTCGAGGGCGACTGGGGTGACGAGGGCGACCGGGGTGACGAGGGCGACTGGGGTGACGAGGGCGACGGCGAGCTGGCCGGGGGGCTGTACGGCGTGGCCATCGGCGGGCTGTTCGCCGGCGAGTCGATGTTCCACCACCGCACCGACGCCTCGAAGGTCGCGCTCGTCGGCCTGGTCGAGATGCTGCGGGAGCGCGGTGACCCGCGGGCGCTGCTCGACGTCCAGTGGCAGACGCCCCACCTCGCCAGCCTTGGCGCCGTCGAGGTGCCCCGCGCCGACTACCTCTGCCTGCTCGCCGACGCGCTGGAGGCGCCGCCGCCGCCGGTGTTCGGCGGCTGACCCGCCTCCGGTTGTGGCCGGTCGACGACGCGGGGGACGATAGGGCCATGAGCGAGGCGACCCTGCCCGAACCGGACCGCCCCTGGCTGATGCGGACCTACTCCGGCCACTCCAACGCGAAGGCCAGCAACGAGCTGTACCGCACCAACCTCGCCAAGGGACAGACGGGCCTGTCGATCGCCTTCGACCTGCCCACGCAGACCGGCTACGACCCCGACGACCCGCTGGCCCGGGGCGAGGTCGGCAAGGTGGGGGTGCCGGTGGCCCACATCGGCCACATGGGCGAGCTGCTCGACGGCATCCCGCACGGCGAGCTGAACACGTCGATGACCATCAACGCCACGGCGGCCTGGCTGCTCGGGCTGTACGTGGCCAACGCCGAGCGGCACGGCGTCGAGTCGCGGCAGCTCCGGGGCACCACGCAGAACGACATCGTGAAGGAGTACCTGTCGCGGGGGACCTACATCTTCCCGCCGCTGCCGTCCCGCCGGCTGATCGTCGACATGGTCGCCTTCTGCGCCGAGTGGATCCCCGAGTGGAACCCCATGAACGTGTGCTCGTACCACCTGCAGGAGGCGGGCGCGACCCCCACCCAGGAGATCGCCTACAGCCTGGCCACCGCGGTGGGCGTGCTCGACGCGGTGCGCGAGTCGGGCCAGGTGCCCGGGGACCGGTTCCCGCAGGTGTTCGCATCGATCAGCTTCTTCGTGAACTCGGGCATCCGGTTCGTGGAGGAGACCTGCAAGATGCGCGCCTTCGGCCAGATGTGGGAGCGCATCGGCCGCGAACGCTACGGCGTGACCGACGAGCGGGCGCTGCGCTTCCGCTACGGCGTGCAGGTCAACAGCCTGGGGCTCACCGAGGCCCAGCCGGAGAACAACGTGCAGCGCATCGTGCTGGAGATGCTGGGCGTCACGCTGTCGCGCGACGCCCGCGCCCGGTCGCTGCAGCTCCCGGCGTGGAACGAGGCCCTCGGGCTGCCGCGGCCGTGGGACCAGCAATGGGCGCTGCGGATGCAGCAGGTGCTGGCGTTCGAGACCGACCTGCTCGAGTACCCCGACCTGTTCGAGGGCTCGAAGGTGGTCGAGGCCCGCACCGCCGAGCTGGTCGACTCGGCGTCCGCCGAGCTCGACGACGTGCTGGCGCTGGGCGGCGCGTTCGAGGCCATCGACGAGCTGAAGGGCCGGCTGGTCCGCAGCCACGCCGAGCGGATGCGCCACATCGAGGACGGCGAGCTGACCGTGGTGGGCGTCAACCGGTTCACCGAGACGGAGCCGTCGCCCCTCACCGCCGCGGGCGAGCAGCAATACATCTTCAAGGTCGACCCGGCGCTGGAGGCGCAGATCATCGCCGAGCTGGCGTCGTGGCGCTCCGAGCGCGACAACGACGCCGTCAAGCGGTCGCTCGACCAGCTCCGGCAGGCGGCCGAGAGCGACGAGAACATCATGGCCGCCACCATCGACCTGGCCCATGCGGGCGGGACCACCGGCGAGTGGGCGGGCACCCTGCGCGAGGTGTTCGGCGAGTACCGGGCGCCCACCGGCGTGGCCGCCGCCGCCGGCGCAGGCGGCGGGTCGGCCGGCCTGCGGGAGGTCGCCGAACGGGTGCGCACGCTGCCGGGCGGGCCGCCTCGCCTGCTGGTGGCCAAGCCCGGTCTCGATGGCCACTCCAACGGTGCCGAGCAGATCGCCGTCGCCGCCCGCGACGCCGGCATGGAGGTCATCTACCAGGGCATCCGCCTGACCCCCGAGCAGATCGCGGCGGTGGCGGTCGAGGAGGACGTCGACGTCATCGGCCTGTCGATCCTGTCGGGCTCCCACCTGGAGCTCGTGCCGGCCGTGGTCCGCCTGGTGCGGGCGGGGGGCGTGGACGCTCCGATCGTCGCCGGCGGCATCGTGCCCGAGGAGGACCGCCGCCCGCTGCTCGACGCCGGCGTGGCGGCCGTCTACACCCCGAAGGACTTCGAGCTCGTCCGCATCATGGGCGAGATCGTCGACCTCGCCGTCGCGCACCGCGGCGGGTGAGCGGGCACCCGCCCGGCGGGCCGGACGCCGGCGGTCCGGCACCGCTCGCCGTGGTGGACGTGCACTACGCGGGGCGGGGTGGCCGGGCGGCCTGCGTCGTCGCCCGCGGCTGGGCGGACGCCGTGCCGATCGAGGTCCGGGAGCACGTGACCGCCGAGGTGGCGGACTACGTGCCGGGACGGTTCTACGAGCGCGAGCTGCCCCCGGTGCTCGGCGTCCTGGAGCGGTTGAGCACCGCCGTCCGGGCCATCGTGGTCGACGGCTACGTGGTGCTGGACGAGGACGGCACCCCGGGTCTGGGCGCCCACCTCCACCGGCACTTCGACGGGCGGTACACGGTCATCGGCGTGGCGAAGCGCCGCTACCGGTCCTCGACCGTCGCCGTCCCCGTCCGGCGCGGGCGGAGCCGGCAGCCCCTGTTCGTGACCGCCCTGGGCCTGCCGCACGAGGTGGCCGCCGCCCTGGTGGCCGGCATGCACGGCGAGCACCGCATCCCGACGCTCCTGGCACTGGCCGACCGGCGGGCGCGGGGTCTGTCGTTCAATTAGAGGCCGAGCGGATAGGGAGCTCGTCACGGCCTACGCGTGGGGATTTGGCGTGGAAGCACCAGCTCCACAGCTCGGCCGTCCGGCAGCGCAGCACGGTGACACGCGCCGGCGTGACCTATCCGCTCGAGTCCTTAGCGACGTTTAATTAGCGACACACCATGTCGCTATGTCGGTAACTTAGCGACATGATCCACGAGACGCCGTCGTTGAGCGAGGCTGATCTCGCCGTGCTCGCGGGCCTGGATCGGCTGCACCAGGACCTGCGGTTCTACGTCCGGCAGACCCGGCGGTGGCTCGGCACGCTGCGTCGCGCCACCTTCGCCCGCGCGGTGCAGGGGTCGAACTCGATCGAGGGCTACCACGCCAGCATCGAGGACGTCGCCGCCGTGATCGAGGACGAGGAGCCCCTCGACACCGGCGAGGAGACCCGGCATGCCATCGCCGGCTACCGGGACGCGATGACCTACGTGCTCCAGCTCGCCGCCGCGCCCCCGCCGCTCGACGCCTCGCTCATCCGGTCCCTGCACTTCATGATGATGAAGTACGACCTCACGAAGAACCCCGGGAGCTGGCGGCCCGGCGCCATCTGGGTCGAGGACCAGGACGGGCGCAGGGTCTACGCGGCGCCGGACCGCGACGCCGTCGACGGGCTCATGGCCGAGATGATCGCCCAGGCCAACCTGGCGGACGGTCACGTGCTCGTGCGGGCGGCCATGGCCCATCTCAACCTGGTGCTCATCCACCCCTTCAGCGACGGCAACGGCCGCATGGCGCGCTGCATCCAGTCGCTGGTGCTGGCGTCCGGCGGCATCGTGTCGCCCGAGTTCACCAGCATCGAGGAGTACCTGGGCCGCCACACCGCGGCCTACTACCGGGCGCTCACGGCGGTGGCGCAGGGCGAGTGGAGCCCCTGGCGCGACGCCCGCCCCTGGATCGAGTTCAACCTGCGAGCCCACTACCGGCAGGCGCAGACCGTGCAACGGCGCGTCCGGGAGACCGAGGCCCTGTGGGACGGGTGCGAGCGCCTGGCCCTCGCCCGCAAGGTGCCCCGCCGCAGCGTCGCCGTGCTCTGCGATGCGGCCCGGGGGTGGCGGGTCCGGCGGTCGCTCTACGTCAAGCTCGTCGCGGCGGGCGACGGCGAGGCGATCACCGAGGCGTCGGCCACCCGTGACCTCCGTGCCCTGGTGGCCGCGGGGCTGCTGCAGGCCGACGGCGAGCGCCGGGGACGCTCGTACCGGGCGACGCCCGACCTGCGGGCCGTGTGGGGGGCCATCCGGTCGCAGCGCCCCGAGCCACCGTCCGACGACCCCTACGTCACGCTCGTGCAGCCATCGCTGCCCGGGATCGGCGGGTAGCCCGGCCGAGGGCCCCCCGCCGTCCCGGGCCGCTCGTCAGTCGTCGTCGACGATCGTGCCCGTCGCCGTCGGGTCGACCGCCCGGACGCCGCCCGTCGCGAAGGCGATCGCCGTGAACGTCTCGTCCTCCTCCGGGCGCCGGTCGCCCCGCACGGGGATGGCCAGGTCGACCGACGTCTGCCCGGACGCCAGCGTCGTGCACGGCACGGTCAGGTCGAAGTCCTGGAACAGCGACGCCGTGCCCGGCAGCGGCAGCAGGCACACGGTGATGTCCCCGCCGAGCGGCCGCGTGAACGACACCGTGAAGGTGGCGTCGGTCCATCCCCGGTCGCCCTCGGTCACCGACACGTCGGCCACCGACAGGCCGGCCCGGCTGGCGAACCGTGCCACCTGGGGATCGTGGTCGCTCAGGCCCCGGGCGCCGTCGCCGGGGAAGTCGGCGGGCCAGCCGGCGTTGACGTGGGCGGCCCGCACCTGCACCAGGTCGTCGTGCAACGGCGCGTTGACGAAGAGCTGGTCGAGCGTCTGGGCCTGGCCCTGGAAGGTGTACGAGTACGCCGACACGGGCACGTCGGCCACCAGGTCGTCCCACAGGTTGGCCATGCCCTGCTCGTAGAGCGGCCCGAGCTGGTCGGACGGGAACAGCGGGTGGCCGGGGGCGAACGGGTCGTCGGGCCGGGGGAACACGTTGAAGTCGCCGCCCACCACGACCCGGGCCTGCGGGTCGGCCGCCTCGATGGCATCGACGATGGCAGCGGCATAGGCGGCCTGCTCGGTCCGCTGGCCGACGCGGCCGTCGGGGCCGGACGAGAAGTGGTTGCTGAGCGCCCACAGGTCGAAGCCGTCGACGCTGCCGGGGGCGGCGGCCACCCGGAAGTGGGCCACCTGCGGGGCCCGGGTGTAGACGTTGGTGCCGTCCACCCCGGTCGACTTGTCGACGTCGTCGGGCAGCACGGCGTTGAGCGTCTTGGGATTGGACACGTCCGTGTTGGACGGCAACCCCGGCGACCGGTACTCGACGGCCGGGCTCGCCCCCAGCACGGGGTCGTCGGCCGCAGCCGGGACGAGGCTCACCCGGTCGGTGCGGAACAGCACCGCCGACACGATGCCCCGGTCGTCGGCGCCGTTGCGGTCGAAGGCGGCGTCGTAGTCGCCGCCGCCGGCGGCGGCGATGGCGAGGGCCAGCTCCTGGAGGGTGTCGGGCTTGCCGTCGCCGGCCTCGGGCCCGCCGCAGGCGAGGGCGCCGGCCACGGGGGTGCAGATGTCCTGGTCCTCGGCCTCCTGGGTCAGGAGGATGTCGGGGGAGTGCAGGTCGGTCGTGACCTGGGCGGCGATGTCGACCAGCCGCTGGTCGTAGATCTCCTGGCTGGCCGGCACGTAGTCGAACGGCGGCCGGACGCCAGGGCAGCCGGTGTTGCCGGCGAAGTCACACCCGTCGTCGGGATCGTCCCGGTAGTCGTAGAGGTTCTCGAGGTTGTAGGTCGACACGGCGACCTCGCGGGCGCGGTCGGCCGCCGCCGGCGGGGCGTTCGCCGCCAGGTCCGGCCCGGGCGAGAACGTCGCCCCCTCGACCTGGATGCCGTACTTGCCGAACGAGAAGTACAAGCCGCCCACCGCGTCGGCGTCGAGCGTGTCGAGCACCTTGACCGGGGGCAGCAGCGCGAACGAGTCGCCGGTCGCGGCCTTGACGCCGATCGAGCCGAGCATGATCCGGTTGCCGTTGCCGTCGTCGAACAGCTCGCCCGGCTCGTTGTCGAGCGGGTGCGGGTCACGGAACACCCGGCGGGCGTAGGGGTCGTCGCGGCCAGCGAGCGGATCGTCGGGCCGGATCACCCACACCTCGCTGTCGGCGGTGCTCGGGAACACGTCGCGGCCGCTCGTGGCGAGGCTGCCGGCCGGGACCCGGAGGCGCTCGCCCTCGTGACGCTCCCAGTACCGGTTGGCGTCCGCCAGCACGGTCGGCGGGGCCGCCTCGGTCACGGCCACGTCGACGTCGGGGTCGAGGCCGGTGGCGGTCACCGCGAGCAGCCGGGCGCCGGTGAGCTGCGTGAGGTTGAAGAACTCGCCGACCGTCGCCCGCAGCACGAGCTGCTCGCCGACCGCGGGCGGGTGCGGGGTGCCCCCGTCGGCCCGCAGCAGGGTGGTGAACCTGCCGAGGAACACGAAGACGCCGTCGGACGTGGTGGGGTCGCCGTCGGCGGTGGCCGGCGTGTCCTGGAGGAAGAACCCGTTGAGCAGGTCGCCGTCCGACTCGCGGGCCAGCGTCTTCTGGGTCACGACGCCCTGCACGACCACCTGCTGGCCGACGAGCGGCGATCGGAAGGTGGCGCCGTCGGTGGTGTCGCCCACCGGGCCCTGGACCTCGCCGATGGGCCGGATGCCCTGGACCGTGACGGTCAGCGTGCACGTGGCGGTCTGCGGGGTGCCGTCGTCGTTGGTGGCGGTGACCTCCACGGCGTAGGTGCCGGCCGGCACGCCGGCGTCGACGGTGATCGTGGCCGAGGCCGGACCGCCGGGCGCGGGGGCGGGCGTGAGCGCGGTGCGGGTGATCGTGCCGGCGGCCGGGGCGGGGTCGACGGCGGTGACGTCGATGGCGACGACCGTGCCGTCGGGGTCGGTGGCGGTCACCGTGGCCTCGGCGGGTGTGCCGGCCAGCGTCGAGATCGGGCCGCCGCAGGCGACGGTCACGGGCTGGTTGCCGGTGCCGGGGTCGAAGGTGTGGGATCCGAGCCCGTCGAAGGTGTTCTGGGCGAAGCCCGCCCACTGGGCGGCCGGATCGAACGGGTCGCCGCCGTCGGCGTCGCCGGCGTCGATGGTGGGCAGGCGGCGGAGCGTGTTGTCGGCCGTGCTGGTGAGGCCCGTGCCCCACTCGGTGCCGGGGTCGACACCGATCTGGCCGATGACGTCGAGCGCCGCGCCGCCCCTGCGCAGCACGATGGCGTCGTCGCCGTTCCAGTTGGCCACGGCCGGTGCGAGCTGGTCGGTCTGGGCCACCACGGCGGCGTCGGCGTCGCTGCGGGAGACGACCCACACGTCGCCGTCCGCCACCGTCCCGGCGAGGGCGACGGTCTGGCTCGGGGCGCCGGCGCCGTTGGAGTAGAGCTCCAGCGTGTAGCCACCCGCGGCCAGGTCGACCGGCGCCCCGGTGCCGTTGAAGATCTCCACGGCCTTGCTGAACCCGGAGCCCTCGACGTACTCCGAGATGAACAGGTCGGCGGGCACGGCGGCCGCGGCCGGCGCACCCCCGGCGACCACGGCACCGAGCGCCGCCCCCGGCAGGGCGAGGCAGGACGTGACGGCGACGGCGATGGTACGGCGCAATCCCATGGGCGGACCGTAGACCTCCGGGGCGACGCCGTGGTGCTTCCCACACGAGCGGGAGGTGAACGCTGGGTGTCGCGACGCCCACCGAACCGGGTCGGCGACGGCGCGGTGGGCGCGGTGGTGCCGACCCGGTTGTGCCGACCCGGTCGGCGGGGGCGGCGGCCGAGCCGGCGATCGGCGTCAGTCGTCGGTGGCCGTAGGGGCGTCGTCGGCGACCGGGTCGGCCCACGCCGGCGGGTCGTCGGCGCCGAGCGGCCGCCCGGCCCAGCGGACGGCGCCCGGGGTCGCGGACAGCCGGGCCACGAGGCCCTGCATGGGCACGCCGTTGGCCTCGACGATGCTGCCCCGGGCCGCCACCTGCGGGTCGGCGAACACATCGGCCATGTCGTAGACGGGCGCGGCGGCCGCGTGGGCCGCCTCGAAGGCGGCGACGACCTCGGCCACGGTCCGCGACGAGCAGAACGCGGCGACGTGGGCGTCGATCTCGTCGCGGGCGGCGATCCGGCCGCCGAACGAGCCGAGGTCGTCCCGTCCCCCCAGCCCGATCAGGTCCATGACCCGCCGCCCGACCGACTCGGCCGAGGCCGACACCGCCACCCAGCCGCCGTCGGCGCAGCGCCAGGTGCCGCGGGGCACCGAGTAGGGCAGGCTCGACCCGGCGCGCTCCTGGAGGAAGCCGGTCAGCCCGTAGGCCGCCGGCATCGGGCCCATGCACTGCAGCAGCGACTCCAGCAGCGTCACGTCGACGACCTGACCCACGCCGGAGTGGAGGGCGGCCATGATCGAGAACGCCGCGGCCAGGGCGGTCACCTCGTCGGTGAGGGCGATCGGCGGCAGCAGGGGGCCACCGTCGGGCTCGCCGTTGATGGCGGCGAACCCCGACATCGCCTCGGCCAGCGTGGCGAAGCCGGGCCGGCCGGCGTAGGGCCCGTCCTGGCCGAAGGCCGTGACCCGGCACACCACGAGCCGCGGGTTGCGGGCCAGCAGCACGTCGGGGCCGAGGCCCAGCCGCTCCAGCACCCCCGGGCGGAAGTTCTCCACCAGCACGTGGGCGTCCTCCACGAGCCGCAGGAGCGCCTCCCGGCCCTCCTCCGACTTGAGGTCGACGGTCGCGCAGCGCTTGTTGCGCCCCACCACCTTCCAGTAGGCGGACGTGCCGTCGCGGGGGTCGGGCAGGCCCATCGTGCGGGTCGAGTCGCCCACCCCGGGCCGCTCGATCTTGAGCACGTCGGCCCCGAAGTCGGCGAGGTAGCGGGCGGCGCCGGGCCCGGCCACCACGGTGGCCAGGTCGAGCACCCGCAGGCCCACCAGCGGACCGGCCGGCGGGAGGGCCGCGGCGCTCACCGATCGGTCGCGATCGCGAAGCAGCGATCGTCGAGCGCGCCGAACGCGTAGCCCTCGTACATGCCGGCGTACAGGTCGCGGGTCTTCTCGCTCCACGCCAGGGCGTCGGGCGCCGAGATGCGGCGGAACACCTGCAGGACGCCGCCCTCGTACACCCGGTACTCGGCCCAGGCCCCGGGGAAGTCCTTGACGCACGCGACCTCGACCCAGGGCACGGCGTCGGTGGCGGAGAACTGCCGCACCCGGTTGCGGTGGGTGTGGCCGGCGAAGTAGCCGGCGATGCGGCGCCGGCGGGCCACCACCTCGACGAGGCGCTCGGAGTCGCCGGGGTTGATGCCGAAGTAGTTCTCGGGCCGCTCGCTCGAGTCGGGGTTCCAGGCGTGGTGGTGGCCGAACACCAGCACCGGCCGGTCGGCCTCGGCGGCAAGCGTGTCGAGCCACTCCAGCGACTGGGCCGACACCCCGCCGGAGGCGCGGCCGGGGATCGACGTGTCGAGCACCGCCAGGGTGACGCCCGGCAGCGTCACCGAGAGGGGCGCGTGCGAGGCGAAGTCCTCGCCGTGGTAGGCGTCGTGGTTGCCCCGCACGTGCACCAGGCGGTCGCCGAAGGCGGGGCCGTAGGCGTTGAGGAACGACTGGTACTCGCCCCGGGTCCCCATCGACGTGAGGTCGCCCTTCACCACCACGACGTCGGGCTCGACCGCCTTGATGTCGGCGATCGCGCCCCGGTTCATGACCTCGGGATAGGGGTCGTCGCCCGGCGCGCTGGTGTAGATGGGGTGGTCGTCGATGCCGTTGAGGATGCCGCACTCGACCTCGCCGAAGTGCACGTCGTTGACCGTGCACACGGTGGCCAGCCGCTCGCCGGGCGGTCGGGGCAGGGTGCGGAACGTCACCCGGTCGCGCTCGTACACGGTGTCGGGCTCGAGGCCGTCGTGGTGGCGGATGTCGACGCCGTCGTGGAGGACGGCTTCGTCGTCGGCGACGGTGGTCAGATCCACGGCGCCGAGGCTAGTGGTCCGCCCGGCGAATGCCCGGTGGCGCCGCCGCCGGTCAGGCCATGACGACGTAGGAGCCGATGATCTTGTCGTGCCAGGTCTGGCGCTCGGGATCCCACAGCATCCAGAGGTAGCCGAGGTAGCAGACCACGCCCGACGCGATGCGGGCGAAGTAGCGCGCGATGCCCCGGCCGGTGCCGATCGGACCCCCGGTGGCGCTGTCGACGACCTTGATGCCCAAGGCCTTCTTCCCGACGGTCTGGCCGGTCGGCCCGCCCTCCATCTTGCCGTAGTAGAGGACGGCGGCCACGAGCGCGGCGATCAGCAGAACGGCGAAGGCGGCCCACGTGCCGCCGCTCGGCACCTCGCAGAGCCTGTTGCCCTCGCCGAAGTCGGTGATGTTGCCCTCGCGGTCGACGGAGCAGGTGGTGGTGCGGGTGGGCCCGGCGAAGATCACGATCAGCGCCGGGATCGAGAACAACGAGACGATGATGACGTCGATGATCAGCGCCCCGAGCCGCGCGAAGAAGCCGGCCTTCGCCGCGGCGGCGCCGTAGCCATAGCCGTAGCCCGGCGTCTGGCCGTAGGCCGACGGCGGGGCGAACGGCCCACCCGCGGGCGGCGGTGCGCCGTCGGTCGGAGGCCAGCCACCCCCACCGGGCGGTGGGGGATAGCCGCCGGGTGGCGGCGGGGGATGACCGCCGGGAGGCGGCGGGGGATAGCCGCCCGGTGGCGGCGGGGTCGGGCCGCCGGGGGGAGGGGGTAGACCGGCCATGGGCGGGCACACTACGCCACCGCGGGTCGGCCGTCAGGATCTCCCTGCACCGAGCGGTCGGCGGCGCTGGCCGATCACCAGGGCCGGTTGCGGCGAAGCGGGATCGGCTTCGTCCACCACCGCCCGGAGAACCGCCAGCGGGGCGGCGCCGTCGCCGTGTCTGCCACCACCGCGCGGGGCCATGCCACCTCGACGGCGGCCACGATGGCCGCGACCTCCTCCTCGGAGGGATCGCCCCCCGAGCTGACGGTCACCTCCGCCTCGGTCGGGCCGGGATCGCTCGCTGCCATCGGGTCCGCCACCTACAGCGGCACGTTGCCGTGCTTGCGCTTGGGCAGCTCTTCCCGCTTCGACCGCAGCAGGTCGAGCCCGGCCGCGAGCTTGATCCGGGTCTCGGCCGGGTCGATCACGTCGTCCACGTAGCCCCGCTCGGCGGCCTGGTAGGGGTTGGCGAACCGCTCGGTGTACTCCTCGACCAGCTCCGCCTTGCGGGCCACCGGATCGGCGGACGCCTCGATCTCCCGCCGGTAGGCGATCTCGACGGCGCCCTGCGGGCCCATGACCGCCAGCTCGCCGGACGGCCAGGCGAAGGCCAGGTCGGCGCCGATGGACTTGGAGTTCATCACGACGTACGCGCCGCCGTAGGCCTTGCGGGTGACGACCTGGATGCGGGGCACGGTCGACTCGCAGAACGCGTAGAGCAGCTTGGCGCCGTGGCGGATGATGCCGCCGTGCTCCTGGTCGACGCCCGGCAGGAACCCGGGCACGTCGACGAAGGCGATGAGGGGGATGTTGAAGGCGTCGCAGGTGCGCACGAAGCGGGCCGCCTTCTCCGACGACTCGATGTCGAGCACGCCGGCCAGGTGCATCGGCTGGTTGCCGACGATGCCGACCACGTGCCCGTCGAGCCGCGCGTAGGCGCACAGGATGTTGGGCGCCCAGCGGCGGGCGTACTCGAAGTAGTCGCCGTCGTCGACCACCGCCTCGATGACCTTGCGCATGTCGTACGGCTGGTTCGACGAGGCGGGGATGAGGTCGCGCAGCTCGGGGCACAGCCGGTCGGGCGGGTCGTCGGTCGCGAGCTCGGGGGCCTCCTCCAGGTTGTTGGAGGGCAGGAACCCGAGCAGGTAGCGGACGTCCTCGAGGCAGGCGGCGTCGTCGGCGGAGGTGAAGTGGCAGACGCCCGAGCGCGAGGCGTGTGCGATGGCGCCACCCAGCTCCTGCTGCGTCACGTTCTCGCCGGTCACGGTCTTCACCACATCGGGGCCGGTGATGAACATGTACGAGGTGTCCTCGACCATGAACACGAAGTCGGTCATGGCCGGCGAGTACACGGCGCCCCCGGCGCACGGGCCCATGATCACGCTGATCTGCGGGATGACCCCGGAGGACTGGACGTTGCGGTAGAAGATGCCGCCGTAGCTGTCGAGGCTGACGACGCCCTCCTGGATGCGGGCGCCGGCGCCGTCGTTGATGCCGACGACCGGTGCCCCGACCTTCAGGGCGAGGTCCATGAGCTTGTGGATCTTGTCGGCGAACACCTCGCCCAGGGCGCCGCCGAACACGGTGAAGTCCTGGGAGAACACGAAGACCTTGCGTCCGTGGACCGTGCCCCAGCCGCAGATGACGCCGTCGGTGTAGGGACGGTCGTCGAAGGCCGACTCCGCCGGGCGCCGGGCCAGCAGGTCGAGCTCGTGGAACGAGCCGGGGTCGAGCAGCAGGTCGATGCGCTCGCGGGCGAGCAGCTTGCCCCGGTCGTGCTGGCGCTGGCGGGCCCGGTCGGTGCCCGGGGCGAGCGCCTCTTCCTTGCGCTTGGCGAGGTCGTCCAGGCGGTCGCTCATCGGGTGGTCCACCATGTCGCCACGGTACTGTGCTCCGGCGGACCTCAGAAATCTCTCGCCGGCGGGACGGTCCGGCTCGCCGGGGGAGCGGGCCCGGCGGGCGCGGAGCATGGCCGCGGGCGTCCCGGAGACCCGCTCGGGGCGTGTCCCGGTGGGCCCGGAGCGCGGGCTAGCGTCGTGCCGTGACGAACGGAATGCAACGACGTGGGGGACGGGTCGCGCTCTCGGTTTCGCTGGTGGGCGCCCTGCTGGCTCTTGCCGCGTGCGGCGGTGGCGGATCGAAGGAGGAATCGGGGGCTACGACGACCACCGAGCGCCGAGGGTCGGATGCGTCGGTGCTCAGCCCGGCGACGACCGCGCCGCCGGCCAACGGCATGTCGCAGGTGGCGACGGCCGTGGGTGACCAGGTCCAGGTCTACGCGGACGCCTCGGAGGCGCAGCCGACCACCGCGCTCGACAGCCCGAACGAGAACGGCGCGCCGCTCGTGTTCCTGGTGGAGCAGACGCAGGGCGACTGGCTGCAGGTGCTGCTGCCGATCAGGCCCAACGGCTCGACCGGGTGGATCAAGGCGTCGGAGGTCGAGGTCGCCGACAACCCCTACCGCGTCGACATCAAGCTGACGGAGCACCGGCTGGTGGTCAGCAAGGGCGAGGAGGTCGTGGCCGACGAGCCCATCGGGGTCGGCACCTCGTCGACGCCGACGCCGGGCGGCAAGTACTACATCAAGGAGCTGCTCCAGCCGCCCGACCCCAACGGGCCGTACGGGCACTACGCCTACGGGCTGTCCGGGTTCTCCAACGTGCTGGACGAGTTCAACGGCGGTGACGGGGTGATCGGCATCCACGGGACCAACGACCCGTCGACCATCGGCTCCGACGTCAGCCACGGCTGCATCCGCCTCACCAACGACGCGATCGACGCGCTGGTGCCGGTCCTCCCGCTGGGCACGCCGGTCCACATCGAGGCTTGAGAGGCCGAGCGCATAGGCGCTCGCCACGGCCTACGCGTGGGGATCCGGCAGGGAAGCACCAACTCGACAGCTCGGCCGACCGGCAACGCACGGTGACACGCGCCGGACGTGACCTATCCGCTCGGCCTCTGAGCACCCGCCGGGTGCCGCGCCGGGCGGCCGTCCCGGGCTGATCCGGCGCCGTCGCTGCGGCCCCGCCCTCGTCGGGCGGGGCCGCGCCGCGTCCGGGGCCGACGCCGACCCGGTGCGTGTGCCGGCGGTTCCGGGACCGACGCCGACCCGGTGTCTGCGTGCCGGTGGTTCCGGGTCGGCGGCGTCGCGCCTGGCGCGTTCCCGCCGACCCGGTGTCTGCGTGCCGGTGGGGGGCGGCGTGCCGGCGGTTCCGGGTCGGCGGCGCCGCGCCGGGCGCGTTCCCGCCGACCCGGTGGGGGCGGCGTGCATCCGGGGCCGGACGCGCAACGGCCCCGCCCGGTGGGGGGCGGGGCCGTCGCGCGTGCGATGGGTGAAGTCAGCCCGTGAAGGTCGGGGTGGCCGTGACCGGGGCCGCGGCCGGTGCCGGGGCGGGGTCCGCCGGAGCGGGCGGCTCCGTCGTCGGCGTGCCGTCGGTGATGGTGAACGGCACGCGCGCGTACTCGGCGATCACCGTGCCGCTGGCGTCGTTGACGGTGCACCGCGCCGCGATGTCGAACGAGCCCGCCTCCGCAGCCTCGGGCAGGATCTCGACCGGGAACTCCCAGGTGCCGTCCGCGTTGGCGATGACCGGGTTCGCCGGGTCGGCGTCGACCGGCGGCAGCTCCTCGCCCTGGAAGAGGGCGAAGACCAGCACCGCACCGGGGCCCTCGGGCCCCAGGCAGCCGCTGCCGGAGATGTCGACGACCGTGCCCACGGGGCCCGACGTCGGGCTGACGTTGAGAGGGAGTGGTGCCGACTGGGCGCCGACGGGCGCACCCGCCAGCAGGGCCGACACGACGAGGCCAGTGGTGGCTGCCACTGCAGCCCGCCTGATGCTCATGGAATCTCCTACGAAGTGAGCCCGCAACGCAGCGGGCGTCTGGTGATGAGGGGACGATCGTCGACATCGCCGAGCTGCCGGCGCGGGGCGGCGACTACCCACGCCATGCGGATTCCGAAGATGCCCAGCTCGCTGTCCCCAGGGGTTCCGCCCTCCGAACAGGCACACTAACCGGTGCACGCGGCCGGTCACGCGCGCTCCTCCGTCACGGGTCGTACGCTGGGGATACGCGCCGTGACCTCGCGTCACGGTCCGGACGCGGGGTGCGGCAACCGCCGGGCGCAGCCCGTTCGTGGCCGGACGCGGCCCGTGCGTGGCCCGACCACGACACGTCGGCCCCGGTGCCGGTCGCGGCGGTACCCTCGGCCGGGTGCGACTGCCCGTGATGCCGCCCGTGAAGCCGATGCTCGCCAAGGCGGTGTACGAGGTCCCCCGCCAGGCGGGGCTGCTCTACGAGCCCAAGTGGGACGGCTTCCGCTGCATCGTGTTCCGCGACGGCGACGAGATCGAGCTGGGCAGCCGCAACGACCGGCCGCTGACCCGCTACTTCCCCGAGATGGTGGAGGCGTTGCGGGCCACGCTGCCCGAGCGCTGCGTGGTCGACGGCGAGCTGGTGGTCGTGACCGGCGAGGGCCTCGACTTCGAGGCGCTGCAGCAGCGGATCCACCCGGCGACGTCGCGGATCAACCGCCTGGCCGGGGAGACGCCGGCCAGCTTCGTGGCCTTCGACCTGCTGGCACTGGACGACCGCGACCTCTGCGAGGAACCGTTCGCCGAGCGCCGCCGCCTGCTGGAGGGGGTCGTCCCGGCCGACCGGGCGCGGGTCCACATCACGCCGCTGACCGACGACGCCGACACCGCCGACGACTGGTTCCACCGCTTCGAGGGGGCGGGCTTCGACGGTGTGGTGGCCAAGCCGTCCGGCGCCCCCTACCGCCAGGACCAGCGGACGATGTGGAAGGTGAAGCACCAGCGCACCTGCGACTGCGTCGTGGCGGGGTTCCGGTGGCACAAGGACGGCAAGGGCATCGGCTCGCTGCTGGTCGGCCTGTACGACGACGAGGGCACGCTCCACCACGTGGGCGTGGCGACCTCGTTCACGGCCGCCCGCCGGGCCGAGCTGGTCGACGAGATCGCGCCGCTGCGCGACCGGGCGCTGGAGGGCCACCCGTGGCGGGCGTGGGCCGAGGCCCAGGCCCACGACGGCAGCAGGTTGATGCCCGGCGCCCCCAGCCGCTGGAACGGCGCCAAGGACCTGTCGTGGGAGGCGCTGCGCCCGGAGCGGGCGATCGAGGTCCGCTACGAGAACCTGCTGGGCGGCCGGTTCCGCCATGCGTCCCGCATGGTCCGGTGGCGCGACGACAAGCGGCCCGAGGACTGCACCTACGACCAGCTCGACGAGGCCGCGCCGGCCGAGCTGGCGGCGATGTTCGCCGAGGACGTCTGACCGTGGCTTCGGATTGCCCTACGGTGTCTCTCGGTCTATCCTGCAGGCCATGCGGGCAGTCATGATCGAGGTCCCTCCGCACCTCCTGGAAGAGCGTCGGCGCATGGGCGCCGACCGCTGGGACGAGATGTGGGAGGGCGAGCTGCACATGGTGCCGCCGCCGGCCGAGCGCCATCAGTCGTTGGGCGCCCGCCTGATCGAGGTGTTGGGGCCGATCGCCCGTGCCCGCGGCCTGAAGGTCGCGTACGAGATCGGCCTGTTCCTCCGGGACGACGACTACCGGATGCCCGACCTGGCGGTGTACCGACCCGACCAGGCCAGCGAGCGCGGGCTGGAGGCCGCGGCCGAGCTGGTCGTCGAGCTGGTGTCGCCGGGGGACGAGAGCCGGGTCAAGCTGCCGTGGTACGCGTCGCTGGACGTGCGCGAGGTGCTGCTGATCGCCCGCGACTCCCTGTGCCCCGAGCTGTACCGCTGCGACTCGGGGAAGCCGGTGCCGGTCGCACCGGCCGAGTCGGCCACGATCGGGTGCCGGTTCGAGGTCGCGGGCCCCGACATCCTGCGCGTCACCACGCCGGCGGGGGCGGTGGACATCACGCCCTGAGATCACGCCCTGAGGTGGTGTCGCCGCCAACTTGACCCACGGGTCAAGACGTGCTGCGCTGGTGGTGCTTGGGTGCTCCCAGCCGACTCACACACGACGAGGGGTTCCTCATGACCGACACTGCCGACCGCACCTCCACCGAGTCCGACGTCGTCGCGGAGGTCAAGGACTGGCTGGCCGAGAACTGGGACCCCGACCTCACGGTGGCCGAGTGGTGGGAGCGTCTCGGCACCTCCGGGTGGGCGGTCCCGACCTGGTCGCCCGACGCGTTCGGCAAGGGGCTGAGCCGGGCCGACGGGGTGCGCGTCCAGAACGCCATCGCCGCCTTCGGCGCCCTGCCGGCCCCCGGCGGCCTGGGCCTGCTGCTCGCCGGCCCCACCATCGCGGTCCACGGCAACGAGCTCCAGAAGGAGCGCTACCTCAAGGACATCGTCACCGGCCAGAAGGCCTGGTGTCAGCTGTTCAGCGAGCCGGGCGCCGGATCCGACCTGGCCGGCCTCAACTCGCGGGCCGTCAAGGACGGCGAGGAGTGGGTCGTCAACGGCCAGAAGGTGTGGACGTCCGGCGGGCACGCCGCCGACCTGGGCATGCTCATCGCCCGCACCGACGCCGACCAGCCCAAGCACGCCGGCATCACCTACTTCGTGCTCGACATGCACCAGCCGGGCGTCGAGGTCGTGCCGCTGCGGGAGATGACCGGGCGGGCGCTGTTCAACGAGGTGTTCCTCACCGACGCCCGGGTCCGCGACGACTCGATGATCGGCGGCCTGAACAACGGCTGGCGGGTGGCGAACACCACGCTCATGTTCGAGCGCTCCGGCCTCGGCGCCGGCGGCGGCACGGGGGCGGCGTCGCTGGCCAGCGCCGGCACGGTGGCCGGCGACCTCGACAAGCGGGCCGGCGACTTCGTCGCCACCGGCGGCCGCCGGGGCGGCGGCGCGGGCACGCTGTTCGGCGCCTCGGCCAAGGGCCTCACCGAGCTGGCCAAGGCCAACGGCAAGGCGAGCGAGCCGGCCATCCGCCAGAAGCTGATGCAGCTCCACACGATCGGCGAGATCGCCCGCTTCAACAACCTGCGGCTCAAGGCGGCGATGCAGGCCGGCAAGGACATCCCCGGCCTGCCCAACATCGCCAAGCTGTCGATGAGCAGCACCGTCCGCCTGTCCCGCGACCTCGGGCTCGAGATCACCGGCGGCTACGGCATGCTCCACGCCTACACCCCGGCCGATCGCAAGGCGCTCGACGAGGCCACCGGCCAGCCCTTCCTCGGCGGCATCACCGAGATGGCGCTGTTCGCCCAGGGCCCGCCGATCTACGGCGGCACCGACCAGGTGCAGCGCAACATCATCGGCGAGCGGGTGCTGGGGCTGCCCAAGGAGCCGGGCTTCGACAAGAACACCCCGTTCAAGGACCTGCCCAAGAACGGCTGAGAGGCCGAGCGGACAGGGCGCTCGCCACGGCCTACGCGTGGGAATTTGGAGCGGGAGCACCAGCTCCACAGCTCGGCCGACCGGCAACGCAGCACGGTGACACGCGCCGGCGTGAGCTATCCGCGCCTTCTCTAGGAGGCCGAGCGGACAGGGCGCTCGCCACGGCCTACGCGTGGGAATGTGGCGTGGGAGCACCGGCTCCACAGCTCGGCCGACCGGCAACGCAGCACGGTGACACGCGCCGGCGTGACAGGTCGCTCCCCACGGCCGACGCGTGGGGATCT
>DASSGC010000620.1:0-3633 GCA_035693765.1 Acidimicrobiales bacterium | reverse complement strand
GACGTCGTCGGCTGGGCCGGCCGCGGAGGCCACGACGCCGGCGAGGTCTTGGCCCAGGTCCGGACTGGACGCACCGACGTTGCCGAGCAGCTCGTCGACTGGCTTCTCACCGGTGCGGTCCCGGGGCTTCACATCGAGATGTACGACGGCGACACAACCCTCGCGTCAGTCCTCATCGACGCGGGCTTCGAGCCACAGCGAGACCGACGGACAGTGGGAGTGTTCCGGAGCGCCGACGGAGCGTCACCGCAGTTACCTCCTGGATACGTCATTCGCTCCGTTCGTCTGGACGAGGCCGAGTCCAGGGTGAAGGTTCACCGGTCTGCGTGGCGACCGGCGTCGCTGCCATATGTCGACGGGCGCACCGTTGACCCAGCCGCCGAGAGCTCCTTCGGCAATGACGCGTACGACGCGGTTCGAGGCGCGTGGCTTTACGACGTCGACCTCGACCTGGTCGTTGTGGCTCCCGATGGATCGTTCGCCGCGTGTTGCATCGTGTGGCTTGATGCGTCCACGGGTGTCGCGGAGATCGAGCCGCTCGGCGTCATCCCCGAGCATCGTCGGCGTGGTTTAGCCGTGGCCCTGTGCCTTGAGGCCGCTGTCCGCGTCGGTGAGCGTGGCGGACATCAGCTTTTCATCAACACCGGGCCGCGTGAAGAGTATCCAGCGCCCGGTGGGGCATATCGCAAAGCGGGCTTCGAGGTCGTCGAGCGCGGAACCGAGTACATCCGCAACCGCTGAGTCCGCTTCGTCATAGCGGCACTCGCGCAGCCACGTCCCTCGCTGCGCAGCGTCCCCAATGTGCCGGTAGGTCGCGCCCCAGAGCGGGCGCGCACAACGTAGGCCCGACGCTCCCGAGAGGGTCGCGGACCGGCGCCTCCGGCGCCCCTGAGTGACGCCCCGTTGACGTACAAATCGACCATTCTGGCCCCCTGAACATTCGAGGTGCTCAGACAATCACACCTGGTCGCACCGTCGAGCGCGCCACAACGCTCGGCGGGAAAGTCCGGGCCAGCGCTCCAAGCAGGCCGGGTGCCCGGTCTGGGGCACCCGGCACCTGCACGGGAATTCCGGCCCAGGTGAGCGGCCGTGTCAACGTGAGAGTGAAGTTCGGGGAGTGCTTCAGCGTTGAGCGTTGCCACTGACGCTCACGTTGGCGCGGTTCGGGGTGGTCGATCGCCACTGGGCATCGCGCTCACCCCGGCATGGCGTGACGGCCGAGACGTGGGCGCGGGCCAGGCCGCCGAGGTGCTCGGCAGCGAGCGCGCTCGGTCTATCAGCTTCTTGAAGCTGGCGCGTGGTCCCGGCGGGGGATCACGGTGACGTCGGTGGCACGTCGCGTGACGGCTGAACCCGGGGCGGGGTGCTGCGTGCGGCCGGCGGCCGTCCCGGCGGCTATGGCTTGCGGCCGATGCCGCCGTAGATGGGCGCGGCGACGGCCCCGGCGGCCGGGGGCGGCGACGGCGGTATCTCGAGGTGCCAGTCGTTGATGTGCACCAGGCCCGGTTCGACGAGCTCGGTGCCGATGAAGAACCGCAGGATCTGTTCGCGTGATCGCAGGATGAAGGGCTCGGCCATGTCCCGGTCGAGCGCGTCCTTCACCTGGGCCATGACGTCGGGATCGAAGTCGCCGGTCAGGTGCGAGATGGCCAGGTAGCTGCCCGAGCACACGGCATCGAGATAGCGCGCCACGGTCGTCCACGGGTCGGCCCGGTCGACGACGTTGTGGAGGATGGTGAACATGAGCACCGCGATGGGCTCGGTGAAGTCCAGGGCCTGCGCGGCGTCGCTGAGGATCGCGTCGGGGTCGCGCATGTCGGCGACGAGAAACCGCGTCGTGCCTTGCGGCGTGCTGGCCAGCAGGGTGTGGGCCTGGGCGAGCACCACAGGGTCGATGTCGACGTACACGATCCGGGACTCGGGTGCGGTGCTCTGGGCCACCTGGTGGACGTTCTGCTCGGCCGGAAGTCCGCTCCCGAGATCGAGGAACTGGCGGATGCCCCGCTCCTCGACCAGCCAGCGCACGACGCGACCGAGGAACGCCCGGTTGCTACGGGTGGAGTGTCGCCACGCCTCGATGCCGCCGGCGGGTTCCGCCGACCGCTCCGCAGCGATGCGGTCGACCTCGAAGTTGTTGGTGCCACCCAGCATGTAGTCGTACACCCGGGCTACGTGTGCCGTGCTGGTGTCGATGGTGGGCATGTACGGGCGGGCTCGATCCCCTGAGACGTGTGCGCGGCCACTACCCGCCACCGGGTTCAGCGCGGCGCCCTCAGCGGTGCGGTCCGACCTTGTCATCGTGCCCTCCTTTTGCTTCGCCGCCACGCGCGAGAGTAGCCGACGAAGCCAACATATGTCGCATTGCCACAGTATCTAGCGTTGTCGGCATATGCGACAAAGCCGATGTTGGCGAGGAACCATGTGGGGGTGCCGATCTTGTACGTCCGTGACATCCCGGAGGACTTGCACCGTCGTCTGAAGGCGGCTGCCGTGATGCTCGGCGAGTCGATGCAGGCGGCGGCCGTGCGCGCACTCGAGGTCGAGGTCGAACGGATGGAGGCCCGCGTCGAGCGGGAGCGGGCCGAACGGGCCGACTCCGAGCGGCAGCGACGCGGCCGATAGACGCAAGACCTCACCCCACCCGACCACCGGCGACTGCGCTGCGGCGACCGTAGAACTTCCGCCATGGCACCGGACGTGAGTGCGGACGATGCACCGGAGGAGGGGTGGCTCAGCAAGGACGAGGCGGCGTGGCGCCTGGGTGGTGCGCCCCACACTTTGTCCCGGCACATCCACAGCGGCCAGCTCGCGTCCTACCGCGCTGGAGGGGTCATCCGCATCCGAGTCGACGCGCTCGACGACTACATCGACGCCAACCGCGTCCAGCCCGCCGGCAGTTTGAGGCATCTCCACGACTTCCCGGAGCCGAGCGACCGGCCGGACACCAGCATCGGGGACTGATCGACACCGCCCGCCGTGGCGTCGCGGCGTGCTCATCAGCCGAGCGCGACAGCGTCAGCGGCCGCCGGTTGGGGTCGGTGAGGGAGGGCCAGGCCAGGCGCCGGCGGGCCCGCAGCACCCGGCGACCGCGCTCAGCTGGGTGCAAGTGGTGTAGTCGTCGTCGATGACGACGATCCGCTGGCCGGCGACCCGGTTGCGGTCCGTGACGGTGAGCGCCCGGGCGCGACCGCAGCTGACTACCGGGCCCGACGCGCCGCCAGCCTCGCCGGCCTCCGGGATCCCGCGGCGCTTGTCGAGGACCTGCCGCTCGCCGCTCGGCTTCGACTGGACGGTGCTCGAGGCAACCGCGGGCACGTTCATGAACACGCTGGTGCACACATGGGACCTCGCCACGACTACCGGTCAGCCCGCCGACCTCGACCCAGACCCCGTAGCAGCCTGCATCGAGATGTTCCTCCCCGAGATGCCCGAACGCGGTCGAGCCTCTGGCCTGGTCGGGCCCTCGGTCCCGATGACGGACGACGCGACGCCCCAGAACCCGCCTCTCGGCGCGATGGGCCGACGTCCGTGACTGACGCAGACGCGATGGAGGCCGCGCTGCCAGCCAGCACCTCAAGGTCCTGCGCGATGCCGGTCTCGTACATGTGCGATTCGACGCCAATCGCCAGCTCT
>DASSGC010000619.1:0-5395 GCA_035693765.1 Acidimicrobiales bacterium | reverse complement strand
AAGCCGCCGAGGTCGCCCACCTCGACCGGGGTCGGTGCCATGGCGGCGCCGCCCTCGGACTGCGAGTCCGCCGCACGATCGCCTGCGCCGCTCGTCGCCGGCGCCTCGGCCGCCTCGGGGGCGGACTCCAGGTCGGCCGAGGCGGTGGTCCCCGCCTGGTCGCCGTCGTCCTCCCGGCTGACCGCGATCCCGGCGATCCCGGCGAGCACCAGCACCGCGGCGGCCACGCCCAGCCACCGGGCGGCGGAGCCGCCTGCGCCCCCGCGGCGGCGCGATCGCAGGTGGACGACATCGGGTCGCGGACCGTGCCTTGCCTGCCCCACCGCTCCCTCGGCGTCGAACTCCGCCAGCGCCCGGGTCAGCGCCCGCTCCCGCGCCGCGGGGTCGGCGGGGGCGAGCGGGGAGGCCCGGAGCGCATCCCGCGCCGCCGTCAGCGCCGCCGCCCGGTCCATCACGCCCGGGTCGCGCCGCGCCGCCTCGGCCTCGCCGGGCGGCAGCACCCCGTCGAGCAGCGCGGACGCCAACTCGTCGCGGGAACGGTCGCGGGGGTCGTCGGAGGTCATGGGCTCGGGGTTGGACGGTCGTCGGGGGCCGCCGGGTTCCCGAGGAGGGCCGCGAGCTGCGCCCGTCCCCGGGCGATGCGCGAGCGCACGGTACCCGGAGGCACGTCGAGCACCCGGGCGATCTCCGCGTAGTCGAGGTCGCACAGGTCGCGCAGCACGACCGCCGCCCGGAACTCCTCGGGCAGCCGGGCCAGGGCGCGGTCGACGTCGAGCCGGTCGGCCACCGCCTCGACCGCGGCGTCGCCGGGAGACGCCGGTGCGCCGGGCCAGCCGCCGTGATCGGGCGCGGCGACGAACCCGGCCCCCGCCGGCACCGGGCCGCCCGCCGCCTCGCCGAGCGGCAACCCGGGCGAGCCCATGGGTCGGGGGAGCGGCCGCCGGGCGCGCCGCCGCAACTCGTCGAGGCAGGCGTTGGTCACCACCCGGTAGGCCCACGTGGTGAACGCCGAGCGGCCGTCGTACCGGCGGATGCCCCGGGCGACGGCGATGAGCGCCTCCTGGAGCGCGTCGTGGCCATCGGCGTCGTTGCCCGCCATCCGCCGGCACAGCCGCCACCAACGGTCGTGGTGCCTCCGCAGCAGGGCGTCGAGCGCGTCGCGGTCGCCGGCGCGGGCTGCCGCTACGAGCGTCGGGTCGTCGGCCTCGGGATCGATGCCTGCACAGTAGGTCAGCGCTCGAGGCGGACTTCGTCGACCGTGATCTGGCCGTCGTCGCCCGCCCGGGTGAACCACAGCAGCACGGCGCCGCCCTCGGCGTCGACCTCGACGCGGGCCGGGCTGCCGTCGCCGTCGAACGTGGCCACCGGATCGCCCCACCCCTCCAGTGAGTCGGTGGGGGCGTCGGCCACGTAGACCTCGGCCTCCCAGCCGGCCGAGGGGGTGTCGAGCTCGAGCGCCGCGATGTCGGTGCTGTTGTCGAGCTCGAGGATGAGCCCCACGCCGGGCTTGAGCCCACCCCAGTCGGCGTTGCCGTAGCGCTCGGAGCTCCAGCTCGTGGCCGCGTCGCCGTCGACGGCGTTGCCCGCCTCGGCCTCGTCCGGGTGCTCGCTGCCGTCACCCGCGGGGTCGAAGTCGATGGTGCGGGCCACGGTCACCAGCTCGTCCGCCGGGGCCTCGGCCGCTGTCGTGTCCGGCGAGTCGGGGTCGTCGTCGCCACCGAAGAAGTCGGGGTTCGATCCCTTGATGAGCAGGCCGGCGACGCCCAGGGCCACGGCCACGAGCACGATCAGGAGCGTCGGCACGAGCCAGCGCCGCTCGCTCTGGGCGAACCGCACGGGGACGCCACCGGGCGGCGTGGTGCCGGTCCCGGGCGGCCCGATCCGGATACCGGGGGGCGGGGGCGGCAGCGGCGCGCGGCTGGCGTGCTCGGACACCGTGGCGTCGACGCCGGTCGACTGGTCGTCGGCGCCCGCGCCGAGCAGGGCGGCGCGCACGTCGGTGGCCGTCGGGTACCGGCCGGCCGGGTCGCGGGCCAGCAGCCGCATGGTGATGGCCTCGAGCTCGCGGGGCACGCCCGCCTTCACGAGCCGCGGCCGCTGCGGGTCGCTGTGGAGCCGGGCCAGCGCCGTGGCCGAGCTGCTGTCGCCCTCGAACGGCACACGGCCGCACAGCATCTCGTACAGCACGACGCCGAGGCTGTAGAGGTCGGTGCGGCCGTCGACGGGCCCGGCCTCGACCTGCTCGGGCGCGAGGTACTTGGCCGTGCCGAGGAACGAGCCCTCCTGGGTGAGGTCGGCCGACTCGGCCGCCTTGGCGATGCCGAAGTCGCCCACCTTCACCCGCCCGTCCTCGGACAGCAGGATGTTGGCCGGCTTGATGTCGCGGTGCACGAGCCCGGCGGCGTGCGCCACCGACAGGGCGCTCGCCACCTGGGCGGCGATGTTGGCCGCCACCCACGGGTCGAGCGGCCCGTCGTCGAGCCGCTGGCGCAGGGTCTGGCCCCGGACCAGCTCCATGACGATCGCCTCGACACCGTCGTCGCTGCAGGTGTCGTAGACGTTGACGATCGACGGGTGCGACAGGCGGGCCACGGCGATGGCCTCGTGCCGGAATCGGGTGACGAACGTGTCGTCGGCGGCGAGGTGGTGATGCAGGATCTTGACCGCGATGGCCCGCCGGAGCACCTCGTCGGTGCCGAGCCAGACCTGCGCCATGCCCCCGGACGCGAGCAGCTCCGCCAGGCGATAGCGCCCGCCCAACAGCGCGCCGGCAGAGGCGCCGGCGGCTTGCGACGGACCGGAGGAGGGAGGCGTCACTGCCACGGTGCGCACACCGTAGTCAAGAGGACACCTTGACGTGAGGTCAGGATCAGGCGAACGCGTGCCCGATCAGCCCTGATCCACGGGGTCGACCCACGTGAGGCCCATCACGCGGGGACCGCCGTGGGTGCCGATGGTGGGACCGATGAGGCCGACCGAGATCTCGTCGGCCGGGTAGCGGGGCGCGAGCAGGTCGAGCATCGTGTCGAGGTCGGGGGCCATGCCGTGGGCGATGCAGAGGTGCTCGACGCGTGGCTGCGCGAACACCTTGTCGCGCAGCCACTCGAGCGCCTTGCGCCGGGTGCGGGCCCGCCCGGCCTCGGCGACCTCGCCGGAGGAGATGTCGAGCAGCGGCTTGATCGACAGCAGCGAGCCGAGCAGCGCCTGGGCGCTGCCGATGCGGCCGCCCTTCTTCAGGTTGTCGAGCGTGTCGAGGGCACCGAAGACGTGGGTGCGGGCGGCGAGGCTCTCGACCAGGGCCACGACGTCGGTCGCGGCCGCGCCGCCGGCGGCCGCGACGGCGGCCTCGCGGACCTGGGTGCCGAGCCCCGACGTGATCGAGCGCGAGTCGACGACGTGGATGTCGGCCTCGCCCTCGAGGGCCTTGGCCGCGTTCTGGGCCGACTGCATGGTGGCCGACAGGCCGGACGACAGGTTGATGCAGACGATGGCGTCGGCCCCGGCCTCGATCTGGCGGCGGAACGCGGCCTCGAAGGCGCCGGGCGACGGTGCCGCGGTCTCCGGCAGGTCGGCCGAGGCGGCGAGCTTGTCGTAGAACTCCGAGACGGAGAGGTCGACGCCGTCGGTGTACTCCTGCTGACCGAAGCGGATCGACAGCGGCACGACCTCGATGCCGAGCTCCGCCACCTCGTCGGCGGGGAGGTCGGCGGAGGAATCGGTGACGATGCGGACGGGCATGGGGGGCGACCCTAGTGCGTTGCGTCCCTGGTCGCCGGGGTCGGGCCCGGCGGCCGCTCAGACCCGGCGGGCGGTCCCCGGGCGCCCGCCCGCCGCCATGTGCGCGGGGCGGTACGAGACGTCGGGACCGGTGCCGGCAGGATCGCGGGACGCGGCCGGTGGCGGGGTCCGGTCGCCGGCCCCGGCAGGGAACGGTTGCGCCGGGGGCGACGGCGTGCCGGTCGGCATGAGGTGCTGCGAGCGGCGGCTGTTGCGCCAGTGGCGGCCCCACCAGACGAGGAGGAACAGGCCGGCCCCGATCGACAGGGCGAGGCCCACTCCCGAGATCGCGGTCGACCGGATGTCGAACGTCGACCGGTCGAGCTCGATGGAGCCGTCCGGGCTGGTGACCCGCACCAGGAGGGTGAAGGCGCCGGAGGTCCGGGCCCGCACGGGCACCTCGAGGCGGGTCGTGCCGGGAGGGAGGCTGGCCGGGACGACGGTGCCCTCCGGGAACTCGAGCTGGTCGCTGTCGAGCTCGACCCGCACCGAGAGCTCGCGGTCCGACAGGTTGTCGAGCGTGACGGGGATGCTGCTCGCCCGCGACGTGAGCGTGATCCGGAACTCGTCCGGGAGCGCGACCGCCCCCGTCACGCTGCCGAGGGCGTCGTTGACCCGGTCGACGTGGGCGGTCCGCTCGGCGCCGGGCGTGTCGGTGCCGGTGCTGAGCAGCAGCGACTGGTGGAGCGACGCAGCCAGGATGGGGTCGTCGACCAGGCCCCCGAGCCCGTTCACGCTGGCCCGCGCCGCCCGCAGCGGCCCGGCGACGTCACGCAGGTCCGGGCCGTCGTGGGGCGCCAGCTCCACGGTCGGGGCGCCGTCGTCGGCGGGGCTCACGGTGTCGAACACCTGGTCGAGCGGGAGGGCCTGCACCGCCTGCCCGTCGCCCAGCGCAGCCAGCGCGGACGTCACCGTGCCCGGGTCGAGGTCCGCGTCGGCGGGGAGGCGCACCACCACCGCCCGGGGATTGACGGGGGCTTCCAGCCAGGTGATGGCCAGCTCGGCGATGAAGCGGTGGCCGCCGAGCGCACCGGCGTCGCCGGTCAGGTGGGCGGCGAGGTCGGGGTCGTCGACGAGGGCGAGCGGGCCGCCGTCGGCGAGCTGCACGGGAGCCAGCGGCGCCGGCCCGTCGTCGTCGCCGGCCAGGGCGGAGGGCGGCAGGAGGGCGCGGGTGAACGTCAGGTCGCGGGCCAGGCGCGCCGACTCGGCGCCGAGCGTGGGACCCGACAGCCAGATGCCGCCGATGGGCTCGGTGCCGAGGTGCGACCGCACGATGCTGGCCCCGCCCTCGGCCTGGGCGTTGGCCTCCCCGATGAGGCCGGCCTGGCGGAGCGCGGCCAGGTCGACGTCGACGAACGGACGCGCCAGCACCGGGTGCGTGAGGGCCGCGGCGCGCAGCTCGTCGGCTGCCTCCTGCCCCTGCTGGCCGGCGAGCGGCAGGGCGGCGAGGGTCTCGGGCAGCGGCGCCATCGTGATCGGCAGGCCGGGGAGGTCGCGGAGGATGTCGGCCCGCTGGCGGGCCCGGGCCACCGCGCTGTCGGCGAGCACGACGGTGCCGTCGGGTCGCAGGGCCGGCGGGGCGGCGACGTCGAGCACCACCGCGACCGACAGGGGCGTG
>DASSGC010000618.1:0-3089 GCA_035693765.1 Acidimicrobiales bacterium | reverse complement strand
TCGGCGCCGCGGTCGACGGCGGCGTCGCCGGGCTCGACCCGGTGGTGGCCGGCATCATCGGCGCGGCGCGGGCGCTCCCGGCCTGGCGGGCGTTCGCCGACATCACCCGGCTGCGCGAGCTGCGGGCGGCGGCGGCGCCGACCTGGGACGCCGTCGACGTGCTGGCGCTGCCGGTCGTGCCCACCACCTTCCGGCACGAGGAGGTGGCCGCCGATCCGGTCGCCACCAACCGGGTGCTGGGCACCTGGACGTCGTTCGCCAACCTGTTCGACCTGTGCGCGGCGGTGGCGCCGACGGCGCCGCGCGCCGACGGCCACCCCTGGGGCGTCCAGGTGCTGGCGCCCGCCTGGCACGACGGCGTGGTCGCCCCGCTGGCGCAGGACCTGTGGGCGGCGACCGTCGGGCGCGGGCCGGCGGCCGCCGCCCCCGGTCCCCCGCCGGGCGGCACGGGTGACGGGATGCCCCCGGGCACGGTCGCGCTCGTGGTGGCCGGCGCCCACCTCCGGGGCGAGGCGCTGGAGCACCAGGTGGTCGACTGCGGTGGCGTGTGGCAGGCGACGGCGCGCACGGCCCCGGTCTACGCCCTGCACCTGGTGACCGAGTCGCCGCCCCGCCCCGGCCTGGTGCGGTGCGCGGGCGCGGGCGCCGCCATCGAGGTCGACGTGTGGGCGCTGCCGCCCGCCGGCTGGGCCCGGTTCGTGGCCGCGGGTGTGCCGGGGCTGGCGGTGGGCCGGGTCGAGATGGCCGACGGGCGGGCGCTGCCCGGGTTCGTGGCGGCCGCCGAGGAGGCCGCGGGCCGGCCCGACCTCACGCCCTACGGCGGGTGGCGAGCCTGGCGGGCGGCCGGGTCGCCGCGCTGAGCCCTGACCACCGGCCACCGCAGCGCGGGGGCGGGCCGAAGGCACCGGAGGTGACGCGGCCGTCAATTCCTGACCGCTGGTCAAGGCCGGGTGCGGACCCTATCGTTGCACCCCATGACCGATCCCACCGCGCTCGTCGCCGAACGCGTCGACAAGCTCCTGGCCGAGCTCGATCCCGCCACCACCGACCAGGTCGAGTTCCGTGGCCGGCAGTACGACCTCGGGCTGGCCTGGGTCCACTTCCCCGAGGGCTACGGCGGGCTGGGGCTGCCGCCCGTGGTGCAGCGTGAGATCGATCGGCGGCTCTATGCCGCCGGCGCCGGCTTCCCCGGCGCCCGGCACTTCTTCGGGCTGGCCATGGCCGGGCCGACCATCGTCACCAACGGCGACGACGCCGTCCGGGCACGCCTGCTGCGCCGGGCCTTCACCGGGGAGGACGCCTGGTGCCAGCTCTTCAGCGAGCCCGGCGCCGGCTCCGACCTGGCCGGCCTGTCGACCCGTGCGGTCCGCGACGGCGACGAGTGGGTGGTCAACGGCCAGAAGGTGTGGAACACCCTGGCGCACATCGCCGACCGGGGCATGCTCGTGACCCGCACCGACCCGGAGGCGCCCAAGCACAAGGGCCTCACCTACTTCGCGCTCGACATGCACGCGCCCGGCGTCGAGGTCCGGCCGCTGCGCCAGATCACCGGCGAGGCCGAGTTCAACGAGGTCTACCTCACCGACGTGCGGGTGCCCGACGCCGACCGGATCGGTGACGTCGGCGACGGCTGGCGGGTGTCGATGACCACGCTGATGAACGAGCGCACGTCGATCGGCGGCGGGGGCGGCGCCCCGCCCCGCGGCTCGGGCGCCATCGCCGAGGCCGTCCGCATCTGGAAGGAGGAGGCCGGCGACAAGGGCCCGGCCACCCGCGACCGGCTGATGCGGCTCTGGATCGAGGCCGAGGCGCTGCGGCTCACCAACATCCGGGCCGGCCAGAACCGGCGGGCCGGCAACCCCGGGCCCGAGGGCTCGATCGCCAAGCTCAAGTTCGCCGAGGTCAACATGGCCATCTACGAGCTGTGCGTCGACCTGCTGGGCGCGGACGCCCTGGTCGGCTTCGACTACGAGATGCGCCGGGCCGAGAACCTCGGCCTCACCGGCCCGGCGGGCTCGTCCCGGAAGATGTTCCTGCGGGCGCGGGCCAACTCGATCGAGGGCGGCACGTCCGAGATCCAGCGCAACATCCTGGGCGAGCGGGTGCTCGGCCTGCCGGGCGAGCCCCGCACCGACAAGGACCTGCCCTGGACCCAGGTGCCGCGCAGCTGACCCACGCATCCGGTGGCGGATCCGGCCGGCTCCCCACCCGATCGGTCACCGGACGGCCGGACGGCCGGCCCTAGCCTGGCGGCCATGGCCACCGTCCTCGACCTCAGCCACGTCATCGAGGACGGGACCATCACCTACCCCGGCCTGCCCGGCCCGGTGATCACCGACCACCTGAGCCGGGCCGCCTCGCGGGAGCGCTACGCGCCCGGCTGTGAGTTCCAGATCGGGCGCATCGACATGGTGTCCAACACCGGCACCTACCTCGACACGCCGTTCCACCGCTTCGCCGACGGGCACGACCTGGCGGGGCTGGACCCGGCCCGGGTGGCCGCCGTCCCGGGGCTGGTGGTCGGCGCCCCCGCCACGGGCGAGGTCGGGCCCGACCTGCTCGACGGCCACGACATCGCCGGGCGGGCCGTGCTGTTCCACACCGGCTGGGACCGGCACTGGGGCACCGACCGCTACGGCGAGCCCGACCATCCCTACCTGGCCACGGCGACCGCGGCGCGGCTCGCCGAGGCGGGCGCGGCGGTCGCCGGCATCGACTCGGTGAACATCGACGGCACCCGCACCGGCGAGCGCCCGGTCCACACGGTGCTGCTCGGCGCCGGGGTGCCGGTGGTCGAGCACCTGCGGGGACTCGACCAGATCGCGGGCCGCCCGTTCACGTTCTTCGCGGTGCCGCCGGCGATCGCCGGCATGGGGACGTTCCCCGTGCGGGCCCTGGCCGTCCTGGCCCCGTGACCCCGCGCGCCGGCGCCGTCGCGGTGGTGTTCGTGGCCAACGGCCTCGGCGGCCCGAGCTTCCTCCCCCGCCTGCCGGAGCGCCAGGCCGAGCTCGGCCTGTCCGACCTCGGGCTCGGCGTGGCGCTGGTCGGGATGGCGGCCGGCGCGCTCGTCGCCAGCCCGGGCGCCGGGC
>DASSGC010000617.1:0-4800 GCA_035693765.1 Acidimicrobiales bacterium | reverse complement strand
GCGCCCGCCGACCCCGTGGGACCGTCGGCGCCCGCCGACCCCGTGGGACCGTTGGCGCCCGCCGACCCCGCGCCCGCGGCGGCACCAGGTCCGGTTGCCGGGGACGCCCGGGGCAACGGCAGCCAGACGAACGGCAACGGCCGCGGCGGCAGCGCGCCGCCGGACGGCGACGGCGACGGCCCCGGCGGCGGCGCGGCCAGGGCCGGCGGCGGCACCGGCGCCGCGGCCGCCGGCACCGGCCCGGTCGGCGGGCGGGAGTCGAACCGTGCACGCAACCGCCGCCGCCGGGGCGGCGGCAAGCGCTCGACCGGCCAGGCCGCCGCCGGCGCCGCACGGGCGGCGGGCCCGGCCCCGATCGCCGGTCCGCCCGCCCCGCGCCCGCCGGCCCCCACCGCCGCGGACGGCGACCAGGGCACCGACGCCGACCGCGATCCCACCGCCGAGACGCCCGTCCACGGCCCGCCGGCATGAGCGACGACACGCCGCCCGTCGATTCCCCCGGCGACGGCGAGCCGGCTGCGGCCGGCCGGTCGGCCGTGGCGGTCGCCCTCCGCCGCCTGGCACCGCCCGAGCACGGCAAGGACTTCTGGTCCGACCTCGACCGGCGCCTGGCGGACGAGCCCCAGCTCCGGCTCGCACCGCGGGCCGCCATCCGGCCCATCACCCAGCCGCCGCCGGTCACCGACGACAAGAAGCTGGCGGCCGGGCTCACCGCCAAGGCCGACGGGCCGCCGCGCCACCGGCCGCGGTTCCGGATCTTCGCCGCGGCGCTGGCCGTGGTGGTCGGGCTGCTGGTCATCGGCGCCCTGTCCCAGGACCCGGCCGGCGACCAGACCGCCACGGGCGGGGACGACCGACCCGGCGGCAGCGACGCCGCCCAGGCGCGCGGGGAGGACGCCGGGGCCGAGGACGACCAGCCGTCCACCACCCGGGCGCCCACGCCGCCGCCCGGCTACATCGACCCCTCCGCCCCGCTCGACCCCGCCGGCGTCGGGCCCCTGCGGATCGGCGCCACCTTCGCCGACCTGCAGACCGCCGGCATCCAGGTGCAGGCCGACCAGGCCACCTTCCGGGGGTCGGGTGGCACCTGCTACGACGCCCGCGTCCCCGGCGCCCTCGACCTGCGGCTCCGCTTCCGCAACCCCGACGGCACGCGCCGTGTCGACGACCCGGCCCAGGGTGTCCTGACCGCCATCTCGATCGAGTCGTCGCTCCCCACCAGCCGCCCGGCGGCGGGCACCAACTTCGTCCTCGGCAGCTCGCAGGACGAGGTGCTCTACGCCTACGCGGCCAACATCGACGACCGGCCCAACCCCTACGTGTCGCGGGGCCACGTCTACCGGGTCGACGCCGGCAACGGCCTGGGCACCGCCTACGTCACCGACGGTGTCGGCGTCGTGCAGATCGCCGTGGGTGAGATGGACGTGATCCGCTTCGTCAAGGACTGCGGCTGACCCACCGGCGGGGCGCCAGACGCCGCCGGCGGAGCCCGAAAGCCTGGTCACGCCCGGCTTTGGCCCCTCGTGCAAACGCTCACTAGGCTCCCGCCACGTGTCGGACCTCCTCCGTTCGTACCTGACGGCAGGCATCTTCCTGGGCGTCGCGGTCGCGCTCGTGGCGGCCGTCATGGGGCTGGGAAGCCTCGTCCGCCCCACCCGGCCGCAGCCCGAGAAGTACGTCAACTACGAGTCGGGCGTCGATCCTGCGGGGTCGATGTGGGGACAGACGCAGGTCCGCTACTACCTGTTCGCACTGCTGTTCGTGCTGTTCGACGTCGAGGCGGTGTTCGTCCTCCCGTTCGCGACCCGGGCCGAGGCCTACGGCTGGTTCGGGTTCGCCGAGATGGGCATCTTCATCGCCGTCCTCGCCCTCGGGCTGCTCTACGCGTGGAAGAAGAAGGTCCTCCGCTGGATCTGACACCCCCGAGTCTGGACGTCCGCTGATGGGTCTCGTCGAGAGCGGCAAGCTCCCCAAGCCGCTGACATCGCTTCTCAACACCGCCCGCAAGTACAGCCTGTGGGCCTACCAGTGGGGCCTGGCCTGCTGCGCCATCGAGATGGGTGCCGCCTTCGCCTCGCCCCGCTACGACGTGATGCGCCTCGGCGTCATCCCGCTGCCGGCCAGCCCGCGCCAGGCCGACGTCGTCGTCATCTCCGGCACGGTGACCGACAAGATGGTCCCGGCCATCAAGCGGCTCTACGAGCAGATGGCCGACCCCAAGTACGTGATCTCGATGGGGTCGTGCACCAACTGCGGCGGCCCCTACTGGGACAGCTACTCGGTGACCAAGGGCGTCGACCAGATCGTGCCCGTGGACGTGTACATCCCCGGCTGCCCGCCGCGGCCCGAGGCCCTGCTCGAAGGCATCGTCCTGCTCCAGCAGCGCATCGGCCGCGAAGACATGGCCGAGCGCTGGCGGGGCGATCCCCTGGTGGTGCAGTGATGGCCGGCGCCACCACCTCCGAGACCATCCCCGAGACCACCCCCGAGACCGTGGCGCCCGAGGTCGACGAGGCCCGCCAGGGCGTGCTCGACACGCTGACCGAAGCGCTCGGCGGCGCCGTGCTCGGCAGCCACATCGCCCCCGGCCGGGCGCTGTGGGTCCGGGTCGCCCGCGAGGCCTGGTTCGAAGCCGCCGAGCACGCGAAGCTCCGGCTCGGCTTCCACTTCTTCGACTTCCTCTCGGCCATCGACTGGATGCCGTCGCCCTGGGGCCGCTACGAGGACAGCGAGATCGACGTCGGCGTCACCCCGTTCGACCCGGACGCGGCCTTCGAGACCGGCGTGGCCGGCGGCGACACCCGCTTCCAGGTCATGTGCCGCCTGGCCAACGTCCGCCGGCGGGGCGGCGGCCCACACCAGAACGTGATCCTGAAGGCCGACCTGCCCGACGACGACCTGCGCGTCGCCTCGCTGGTGCCGCTGTACGGCGGCGCCAGCTGGCACGAGCGCGAGTGCTGGGAGATGTTCGGCATCACCTTCGACGGGCACCCCGGCCTGCGCCACCTCTACCTGCCCGGCGAGTTCGAGGGCCATCCCCTGCGGAAGGACTTCCCGCTGCTGGCCCGCCTGGTCAAGCCGTGGCCGGGCATCGTCGACGTCGAGCCCATGCCCGGCGATGCGTCGACCAACGGCACGGGCGACGGCGAGAGCGGCCACGGGGAAGGAGCGGACGGATGACCGCGGTGACCGAGCGCCAGCAGCTCGCCTACGTCGACGCCCAGGCGGCCGACGCCCGGGTCAACGTCGAGCTCGAGACCGACGAGGGCATGATCCTCAACATCGGTCCCCAGCACCCGGCGACCCACGGCACGCTGCGGGTCACGGCCAAGCTCGACGGCGAGCAGGTGGTGTGGGCCGACGTGGTGCCGGGCTACATGCACCGGGGCTACGAGAAGCTCACCGAGGTCCGCACCTACCCGCAGATCACGACCCTGGTCAACCGCATCGACTGGCTCGGCAGCTTCGCCAACGAGGTGCCGTTCATCCTCGCGGCCGAGCAGCTCATGGAGATCGAGGCCCCGCCCCGGGCCCGGCACATCCGCACGATCCTGTTCGAGATGGCCCGCGTGGCCAACATCGTGCTGTTCCTCGGCGACCTGGGCGTCCAGCTCGGTGCCGTCACCCCGGCGTTCTTCGCCTTCCGCGACCGCGAGCACGTCCTCGACCAGATCGAGGCCGTGACCGGCGGGCGGTTCCATCCCAACTTCGACCGCATCGGCGGCCTCAAGGACGACCTGCCCAAGGGCTGGATCGCCGACACCAAGGCCGTCATGGTCCGCATCCGCAACTTCTGCGACGAGATCGAGACGCTGCTCTTCGGCAACGAGATCTTCGAGGCCCGCACCCGGGGCGTCGGCGTCATCCCGGCCGAGGTGGGGATGAGCTACGGGCTCACCGGCGCCAACATCCGGGCCTCGGGCATCGACTGGGACCTGCGCCGCGACGGCGGCCTCGCCGGCCTGGCGCACGGCGACGTCGACTGGAAGGTGTGGACCCACCCGGACGGCGACAGCTTCGCCCGCTGCTGGGTGCGCCTGCAGGAGACCCGCGAGGCGACGAAGATCATCGACCAGCTCTGCGACGGGCTGCCGGGCGGGCCGATCATGGCCAAGGTGCCCCGCATCATCAAGGTGCCGGCGGGCGAGGCCTACGTGGCCACCGAGAACCCGCTCGGCGTCATGGGCTACTACGTCGTCAGCAAGGGCGACCTCGGCCCGTTCCGGACCAAGATCCGCTCGGCCAGCTTCTCCAACGTGTCGATCGTGCCGTGGCTGCTCCGGGGCGTCTACGTGCCCGACATCATCACGATCCTCGCCAGCCTCTACTTCATCCTGGGTGACATCGACCGATGAGTGCCCCCACCCTCGCCATCGAGATGGCGTACTGGCAGGAGTCGATCCTGCGCACCGTGGGTGTGCTCGTCGCCGTCCTGTTGCCGGCCGGCACGCTGGTCTACGTCTTCCTGTTCAAGATGATGAGCTTCATGCAGAGCCGGCTCGGCCCCATGGAGGCCGGACCCTACGGCTCGATGCAGCTGCTGGCCGAGGTCGGCAAGTTCATCCAGAAGGAGGACATCATCCCCTGGCGGGCGGACCGCAAGCTGTTCGCCATGGCCCCCTACGTGGTGGTGGCCTCGGTCTTCCTCATCTACCTGGCGGTGCCGTTCGGGCCCGACGCCCTCTTCGCCGACCTCGACACCGGCATCTTCTACGTGCTGGCGGTGTCGTCGATCTCGGTGCTCGGCATCCTCATCGCCGGCTGGGCCTCCGCCAACAAGTACTCGCTGCTGGGCGGCCT
>DASSGC010000616.1:0-2789 GCA_035693765.1 Acidimicrobiales bacterium | reverse complement strand
GTCGTCCACCTGCGATCGCGCGGCCGCGGGGCCGCAGGCGGCTCCACCGCCCGGTGGCTGGGCGTGGCCGCCGCGGTGCTGGTGCTCGCCGGGATCGCCGGGATCGCGGTCAGCCGGGAGGACGACGGCGACCAGGCGGGGACCACGGCCTCGGCCGATCTGGAGTCCGCCCCCGAGGCGGCGGAGGCGCCGGCGACGAGCGGCGCAGGCGATCGTGCAGCGGACTCGCAGTCCGAGGGCGGCGCCGCCATGGCACCGGCCCCGGTCGAGGTGGGCGACCTCGGCGGGTTCGCGTCGCCGGACGACCTGGTCGACGCGGTCGGCTCGCTGCTGCCGGACGCCCGGCCGGCTCCGGACGCGGCGCCAGCGACCGGCGCCGACGGGTCGGGCGACCTGGCCACGTCGTCCTGCGCCGGGGACGGCGCCGTCCCGGGGCTCGGTGACACCGCGGCCGCCACCCTCCACGGCCGGGCCGTGGTCGACGGCGACGCGGTCGAGGTATGGGTGGTCGCCACCGCTGCCGGCGACCGCGTGGTGGCCATCGACGCGTCGTGCCGCGTCGTCGTCGACCGCACGCTCCCGTGAAACCTCGTGTGACGGGGCCGGTGGGCAACCGACCGATCCAGGCCGGCAACTAGGCTTGCCGCCCATGGCGAACGCCACGTCTCCCGCCCGTCCGGCCAGCCTCCCCGGGTCAGGGACCCCTGACGCCGACTGGCCCGCCCAGGCCGCCGACGCCATCGAGCGGGCGGTCGGCACGGTCCGCGACAAGACCACCGGTCCGGCGCTGAAGGTGGCGCGGGCCGCCGTCTACGGGCTCTTCGCCGGTCTGGTCGGCGCCGCTGCCCTCGTGCTCGCGCTGCTCTTCCTGGTGCGGATCATCGACAGCTACCTGCCCGACGCCGTGTTCGGCGACGACCACATGTGGGCGACCTACCTCATCATCGGCCTGCTGTTCGTCATCGTCGGGGCGGTGGTGTGGAGCCAGCGGCAGGGGCCCCGGGAAGACGTGCGTGCCCCGCAGCGTTGACGAGCGTGACCCACTCCAGGAGCGCCTGAGCGCTCCCCGATCAGGACGAACATGCACGTGAGCGACCATCGCAAGGTCATCATCATCGGCTCGGGGCCGGCCGGGCTGACCGCCGCGGTCTACACGGCGCGGGCCAGCCTCGAGCCGCTCATGCTCGAGGGCGAACCCAGCTCGACGAGCGATCAGCCGGGTGGGCAGCTCATGCTCACCACCGAGGTCGAGAACTATCCGGGTTTCCCTGACGGCGTCATGGGCCCCGAGCTGATGCTGCGGTTCCGGGAGCAGGCGGCCCGTTTCGGCACCGACATCCGCACCGAGAAGGCGAGCCGCGTCGACCTGTCCGGCCCGCCCTTCGGCGTGTGGGTCGGCGACCCACAGGCGGCCGAGCCGACCTACACCGCCGACGCGCTGATCATCTCCACCGGCGCGCAGTCGCTGATGCTCGGCATCCCCCGCGAGGGCGAGCTGATCGGCCACGGGGTCTCCACGTGCGCCACCTGCGACGGGTTCTTCTTCCGCGACCACGACATCGCCGTGGTGGGTGGCGGTGACTCGGCGCTCGAGGAGGCCATCTTCCTCACCAAGTTCGCCCGGACGGTCACGATCGTCCACCGGCGCGACGAGCTGCGGGCCTCGAAGATCATGCAGGAGCGGGCGTTCGCCAACGACAAGATCAAGTTCCTCTGGAACCACGTGGTCGATGCGGTCGACGGCGACACCACCCTCGCCGGCGTCACGGTGCGCAACGTCCTCACCGACGAGACGACCCGGTTGCCGGTCACCGGCCTGTTCGTCGCCATCGGCCACAAGCCCAACACCGACCTGTTCAAGGGCCAGCTCGAGATGGAGGAGTCCGGCTACCTCGTGACCGGGCTCGGCGCGGGTGCGACGTCGACCAACGTGGCGGGCGTCTTCGCCTGCGGCGACGTGCAGGACCACTCGTACCGGCAGGCCATCACCGCGGCCGGCTCGGGGTGCCAGGCCGCCATCGACGCCGAGCGGTGGCTCGAGAGCCGGCACTCCTGATCGGTTTCCGGCGGTCGACGCCGGGCACCACACCAGCGGGGAACAACGGGGAGCGAGCGACTGTTCGAGTGGTTAGCTCGCCACTAACAGGAAGGTCAAGGTCACGGAGAACATGGCTGGAAACATCAGCGCCCTCACCGACGCGACGTTCGACGAGGTGATCGGTGCATCGGCCGAGCCCGTCGTCGTCGACTTCTGGGCGGAGTGGTGCGGGCCCTGCAAGATGATCGCCCCCATCCTCGACGAGATCGCCAACGAGCACGCTGGCAAGCTCTCGGTCGCGAAGCTGAACGTCGACGACAATCCCGACGTCGCCCGTCGATTCGACGTGATGAGCATCCCGACGCTCATCGTCTTCAAGGACGGCACCGCCCAGAAGCGCCTGGTCGGCGCCAAGGGAAAGGGTCAGCTTCTCGCTGAGCTTGACGAGTTCCTGCCCTGACGCTCACTCCACAGCAATTTCCACAAGCTGTGCGTAAGGTTGTGGACTACTCAACCCCAACTTGAGGACCAGCGTCCTCGGGTTGGGGTTGAGTTTTTTTCGGCCGGGAGCGGTACCCCCGTAGGTGTTCCACTCGCACCGGGCACGAACGTACGTTTGGTCGCCTGCTCAGGCCCGGCCGCCGGGCGTCACGGACGCGGGGTGGCCATCACCCGGTAGATGCGTTCGAGGTCTTCGAGATCCGCGAACTCGATCACCACACGTCCCCGCTTCGGACCCATGTTGATCTTC
>DASSGC010000615.1:0-3870 GCA_035693765.1 Acidimicrobiales bacterium | reverse complement strand
CACGTGCTCGAAGAGGGCGTCGACGTCGTCGCAGCTGAAGATCAGCGGGCTCATCAGCCCCTTGGCGAGCAGCGTGTCGATCGCGGCGCGGTCCTGCTCGCTCGTGCCGGGCCCCCCGCCGACCGACTGGATCGTGATCTCAAGCTCGGGCTGGGTCGGCGTCGACACACTGAGCCAGCGGTAGTCGCCCATGGTGACGTCCTGGGTGACCGTGAAGCCGAGGACGTCACGGTAGAAGGAGAGCGCCCTGTCGTGGTCGTCCACGACGAGGAAGCAGTTGGCGACGGCGAGCGTCGCGGTGGCCGGCGAACCGGCGGCGGCCGGCATAGCGGCGGTGTCCGTACCCGTGGTCGTGTCCATGTCGTCGAGGTTAGGCACCGGCGACCGCTTCCCGCTTCTCCGATCCTGACCGACCCGCGTCACGCTTGCGCGTCGGCCGGTCGACCTGCTTGGCCACGCAGGCGGGGATGCCGCGCCGCTCCTCGTGCGAGCGCGCCCGGTAGTCGCTCGGGGTCACCCCCATGAGCTCGGTGAACCGGGCGCTGAACGACCCGAGCGAGGTGCACCCCACCGCCATGCAGACCTCGGTGACCGACATCTCGCCCACCCGCAGCAGCGCAGCGGCCCGCTCGACCCGTCGGGTCATGAGGTGCTGGTAGGGCGTCTCGCCGTAGGCCTCACGGAAGCTGCGGTGGAAGTGCCCGGTCGACATCAGGGCCTCGGCGGCCAGGGCGGGCACGTCGAGCGGCTCGGCGTAGTCGCGATCCATCCGGTCGCGGGCCCGGCGGAGGCGGACGAGGTCGTCGCGGTGCACCCGACCACGGTCGCACGGCGAGCCGGTCGACGAAAGGCGCGTGGCCGGCATCCGGCACCGGTGGCACGCGGAACCGCACCGGCCCGCTGTGGCGGCCCACGTGCGCGGACTCACACGTTCGTGGGACGGACCACGTCTTGCACGATCTCCTACAGCCTGTAGTTTTGGATCTACTACTACGTCACGTCGTCTCCACCCCGGGAGTCCTGCATGGATGCCGTCGATGTCGCCAGGTGGCAGTTCGCCATCACGACCGTCTACCACTTCCTCTTCGTGCCGATCACGATCGGCATGTCGCTGGTCGTCGCGATCTTCCACACCCAGTGGGTGCGCACGAAGAACCCGGAGTACTACCGCCTCACGAAGTTCTTCGGGAAGCTCTTCATCATCAACTTCGCGCTCGGCCTGGTCACGGGCATCGTGCAGGAGTTCCAGTTCGGCATGAACTGGTCGGACTACTCGCGCTTCGTCGGGGACATCTTCGGGGCGCCGCTGGCCTTCGAGGCCCTGCTGGCGTTCTTCCTGGAGTCCACCTTCCTCGGGGTGTGGGTCTTCGGCTGGGGCCGCATCCCCGAGAAGCTCCACGCGGGCTCGATGTGGCTCGTCCACATCGGCACCGTGCTGTCCGCCTACTTCATCCTCGCGGCGAACTCCTTCATGCAGAACCCCGTCGGGTTCCGGTTCAACCCCGAGACCGGTCGCGCCGAGATGGCCGACTTCCTCGCGGTGCTCACCAACAAGGTGCAGCTCGTCACCTTCCCCCACGTCATCTTCTCGGCCTACATGGTCGGAGGCGCTGTCGTCATGGGCGTCGCGCTCTGGCTGCTGCGCAAGCACGCCGGCACCGGTGACGAGTCGATGTACCGCAAGGCCACCCGCTTCGGCGCCGTCTTCGCCCTCGTGGCCTCCCTCGGCGTCATCGTCACCGGCGACATCCAGGGCAAGATCATGACCGAGGTCCAGCCGATGAAGATGGCGGCCGCCGAAGGGCTCTACGAGACCACCTCGAGCGCCCCCTTCTCGGTGCTCTCGATCGGCTCGCTCGACGGCAGCGAGGCCACCCGCATCATCGAGATCCCCGGCCTGCTGTCCTTCCTCGCCACCGGCACCTGGGACGGCACCGTCGAGGGCATCAACGAGCTGCGGGTCAGCGAGCGCGCGATGGCCGAGCAGGTCGCCGAGCGCTACGGCCCCGACGTCGCCGCGCTCGTCCTCGCCGACGACTACACCCCGATCATCCCGGTGACCTACTGGTCGTTCCGCCTGATGATGGGCCTGGGGTTCCTCACGATGGCTCTGGCCGCGTGGACCCTCTGGGCGACGCGCAGGAAGGGCGGGGTCCCCCAGGTCCCGCAGGGGCCCTGGTGGACCTGGGTCGCGATCATCGCGCCGCTGGCACCGGTCTTCGCGAACAGCTTCGGCTGGATCTTCACCGAGGTCGGCCGCCAGCCGTGGATCGTCTACGGCCTGATGACGACGTCGACCGGGGTCTCCCCCTCGGTGAGCGTGACCGAGGTGTGGATCTCGATGATCGCCTACACCGCTGTCTACGCCGTGCTCGCCGTCATCGAGGTCAAGCTCTTCCTCACCTACGTCCGGCGCGGCGCCGAGCCCTTCGAGGACCCGGCCGACCACACGCCCTCGGACGAGGACGCCCCCCTCCAGTTCGCCTACTGACCGCCCGAGGACCCGTCATGGACTACGCACTCATCTGGTTCTGCCTCATCGGCCTGCTCTGGGCCGGCTACCTCGTGCTCGAGGGCTTCGACTTCGGGGTCGGCGCGCTCCTCCCGGTGCTCGGCGCCGGCAAGGACGCCGCCGACACCGAGAAGCGCCGTCGGGTCATGCTCACGACCATCGGCCCCCACTGGGACGGCAACGAGGTCTGGCTGCTCACCGCCGGCGGCGCGACCTTCGCGGCCTTCCCCGAGTGGTACGCCACGATGTTCTCGGCGTTCTACCTGCCGCTGCTCGTCCTCCTCGTCGCCCTCATCGTGCGGAACATGGGCTTCGAGTACCGAGGCAAGCGTGACGACGACACCTGGCGCCAGCGATGGGACTGGGCCATCATCGGCGGCTCGATCGTGGCGCCCCTGCTCGTCGGCGTCGCCCTGACCAACGTCGTGCGCGGCCTGCCGATCAACCGGGACATGGAGTTCGTCGGCAACCTCTTCACCTTGCTCAACCCCATGAGCCTGCTCGGCGGCCTCGTCATCCTCGGGTTGAGCCTCACCCACGGCGCCTTCTTCCTCGCGCTGAAGACGACCGGGGAGATCCGCCGCGACGCCCGGGCCCTCGGCACGACGCTCGGCCTCGGCACCGCGGTGCTCGCCGTGGCCCTGCTGCTGTGGCTGGGCCTCACCCAGGGCACGGTGTGGACCTGGGTCACCACGGCGGTCGCCGCGGTCGCGCTCCTCGCCGCGATCTACGCCAACACGCGCGAGTCGGAGGGCTGGGCCTTCACCGGCACGGCCGTCACGATGGCCGGCGCCGTCGCGACGTACTTCCTCGCCCTCTACCCGAACGTCATGCCGACCACCCTCCCCGGCGGCACCTCGCTCACCATCGAGAACGCGGCGAGCAGCGAGATGACCCTCAAGATCATGACGGTCGCCGCGCTCGTCTTCACGCCCGTGGTCCTGCTCTACACGGCCTGGACCTACTGGACGTTCCGCAAGCGCCTCGGCACCCAGCACATCCCGGCCCCCGTGGCGGTGAAGTGACGCCTCGGTGAGGACGTCCGCACGATGAGGCCCTTCGACCCCCGGCTGCTCAGGACGGCACCGACCGCGCGCCGGCCGGTCGCCGCCCTGGCGGTCGTCGGCGTGCTCCAGGGGGTCGCGACCATCGCCCTGGCGTTCGCGCTCGCGGCGGTCGTCGTGGCGGTCGTCGAGGGTGCCCCTCTCCGGTCGCCGGCGCTGTGGCTCGCCGGGCTGTTCGCGGTGCGCGCCGCGCTGGCCTGGACCTCCGAGCGGGCCGCGGCCCGGGCCGGCGTCGAGGTGACCTCCGCCCTGCGCCACGGCCTCCTCGCGCGCTGGCTCACGGCCCCCGCCGAG
>DASSGC010000614.1:0-3450 GCA_035693765.1 Acidimicrobiales bacterium | reverse complement strand
GGGACGACCACCGGCCGCCCGACGGTTCGCGTGGGCGACATCGACCCGCGCCGGGACAGGGTGGGCGGGGCCGGCCGCCGGACCGCTCCAACCGCCCGGGCCCACCGGGTGGACCGCGACGTGACGCAGGCGGCAGGCCGCCGCAGGATCAGCGACAGGGCTTCGGCTGGCGATCCGATGGCGGACCTGATCGACCGCGCCCCGATCGCGACGACGTTGGTCGGGAGCAGCCACGACCCCGGCCCCACGATCGTCCCGATTACCGCGACCGACCCCGCCCCGACCACCGAGGGTCGCGCGATCCCGGGGTCCCACCCGGTCCACGTCGGCCCTGGGTCGATCGCCGGCCCTGGGAGCGCGACCGGCCGTACCCCTCGCGACCGCCCCGGCCACGATTCGAACCCGCCACACCACCGATCGCGCCGCTCGGGGAGGACGAGGAGCTCGTCGCTGGACGCCGCCCCGTCGAGGAGGCGTTCGTCGCCGGACGCGATGCCCACCGCCTGCTCGTCACGCCCCAGCGCCGCTATGCGCTCGAGCAGCTTGTCCTGCATGCCACGCGCCTGCGCATCCCGATCGAGGAGGTCGAGGGCGGATCGCTGACGGCGCTGGCCGGCTTCGATGGCCACCAGGGTGTCGCGCTCGTCGTGCGTGCCCGCCGCTTCGCGTCGGTCGACGAGATCCTGGCCCGCGGGATCGAGCGAGGCGAGCCCGCATTCATCCTGGTGCTGGACTCGCTCGAGGATCCGCAGAACGTTGGAACCCTGCTCCGGAGTGCGGAGGCGGCCGGCGTTCACGGCGTGATCTTCCCGACCCGCCGCCAGGCGCCACTGACGCCGTCCGCGATCAAGGCGTCAGCGGGTGCCGTCGAACACCTGCTGCTCGCGCCGGTCGACGACCTGCCGGGTGCCCTCGCGGACCTTCACGCCCGCGGCCTGCGCATCGCGGGAGCGGAAGAGGACGCGCCGTTGACCGCGCGCCAGGCCGACCTTCGCGGGCCCCTCGCGATTGTCGTGGGAAGTGAAGGCCAGGGCCTCGGCCCAGCCGTCCGCCGGCGTGCCGACACGTTCATGCGCATCCCGATGCGCGGCGCGATCGGGTCACTCAACGCGGCGGTCGCCGGCTCGATCCTGCTGTTCGAAGCGGTCGCCCAGCGTGATCCCAGCGGCGATTCATCGCCGCCGCGGACCGCGCCCGATCCGGTCCTGCCGGAGCCCGAGCCACGCACGCCGGACGTTCCTGCAGCGCAACCCGATCCCGTACCCGCAGCCATCACCGCGGAGGCAGAATCACCGCCCGAACCGCCGTCCGACGAGGAGGCGCTCCTGCCCGGCGGCCCGGTGGCCGAGCCTCCGCCAAAGCCCCGCCGCTCGAGAACCCCCCACGCTTGACCCATTCGGGCGCCCGACCGTATCATTCCCCGGCGCACGAGGGGTCGACTGCGGTGTGACCCTGCGCGTCGCGCCGACGTAGCTCAATTGGTAGAGCAGCGGTTTTGTAAACCGCCGGTTCCGGGTTCGAGTCCCGTCGTCGGCTCCAACGCTACATATTCGGTATCGGGTTCACCACGAGGCCGCAGTCTCGACCAGGTACCGCCGCCACAGTGGGTAGGTTGAGCAGGTGGTGAGCTCCGCTGACTGTAGATCAGCCGTCTTCGACTGTGGGGGTTCGATTCCCTCCCTGCCCACCACATCAAACGGGTGATCCCGCGATCGGTTCCAGGGCCCACATAGCTCAGCCGGCAGAGCACTTCCTTGGTAAGGAAGAGGTCATCGGTTCAAGTCCGATTGTGGGCTCCACCATCCAGGCGGCGTTTCTGCCCCCTGCAAGTCCGGTCAATGCGGCATCGCCGCGCCTGAAGGAGTGAGAACGGTCTCGTGGCCAAGAAGAAGTTCGAGCGCACCAAGCCCCACGTCAACATCGGCACGATCGGCCACATCGACCATGGCAAGACGAGCCTGACCGCGGCGATCACCAAGTACCTCGCCCTCAAGGGCGAGGCGGAGTACCGCGCCTTCGATTCGATCGACAACGCGCCCGAGGAGCGCGAGCGCGGGATCACCATCGCGATCGCCCACGTCGAGTACGAGACCGACCACCGCCACTACGCCCACGTCGACTGCCCAGGCCACGCCGACTACATCAAGAACATGATCACCGGAGCGGCCCAGATGGACGGGGCGATCCTGGTCGTCGCCGCGACCGACGGCCCGATGCCCCAGACCCGCGAGCACATCCTGCTGGCCCGCCAGGTCGAGGTGCCGTACATCGTGGTCTTCCTCAACAAGGTCGACATGGTCGACGACCCCGAGCTGCTCGACCTGGTCGAGCTCGAGGTCCGCGAGCTGCTGACCAAGTACAAGTTCCCGGGCGACGACCTGCCGGTCGTGCGTGGCAGCGCGTTGAAGGCGCTCGAGGCCAAGGACGACCCGTCCGATCCGGCCTACGCCCCGATCCAGGCCCTGATGGACGCGGTCGACAGCTACATCCCGACCCCCGAGCGGGCGGTCGACAAGCCGTTCCTGATGCCGGTCGAGGACGTCTTCGGGATCAAGGGCCGGGGCACCGTCGCCACCGGCCGGATCGAGCGCGGCGTGGTCAGGGTCGGCGACGAGGTCGAGCTGGTCGGGGTCAAGCCGACCCGCAAGGTCGTGGTCACCGGCGTCGAGATGTTCAAGAAGCTGCTCGACGAGGGCCGCGCCGGCGACAACGTCGGCTGTCTCATCCGGGGCATCGAGCGCGACGAGATCGAGCGCGGCCAGGTGCTGGCCAAGACCGGCTCGGTCAAGCCCCACACCAAGTTCACCGCCCAGGTCTACGTCCTGACCAAGGAGGAGGGCGGCCGCCATACCCCCTTCTACAACGGCTATCGCCCGCAGTTCTACCTGCGCACCACCGACGTGACCGGCGCGATCGGGCTGCCCGAGGGCGCCGAGATGATCATGCCCGGCGACAACGTCGAGATGAGCGTCGAGCTGATCACCCCGATCGCGGTCGAGGTCGGCCAGCGCTTCGCCATCCGCGAGGGTGGCCGGACCGTCGGCGCCGGCGCCATCATCAGCATCGTCGAGTAGGGCGACATGGCGAAGCAGCGGATCAGAATCCGCCTCAAGGCCTACGATCACCGGCTGCTCGATCAGTCGGCGGCCCAGATCGTGGAGACCGCCCAGCGCACCGGCGCCGACGTCGTCGGGCCTGTCCCGCTGCCCACCAGGATCGAGAAGTTCACGGTCCTGCGCTCCCCGTTCATCGACAAGGACAGCCGGGAGCAGTTCGAGATCCGCACCCACAAGCGGCTCGTCGACATCCTCGACCCCTCGTCCAAGACCGTGGACGCATTGATGCGACTCTCGCTGGCCGCGGGCGTCGACATCGAGATCAAGATGTGATGAACGGATACGGAGTTCTCATCGCCGTCCAGCCGGTTCGGGCCAAGGCGACGGCGAGCAC
>DASSGC010000613.1:0-6524 GCA_035693765.1 Acidimicrobiales bacterium | reverse complement strand
TTCCCGCTCGCCGCCGGGTGGCGCGAGCGGCTCCCGCTCTGGGCCCTCGAGCCGCTGCTGGTCCACACCGTGATGTTCGGCGGAGGGTACGGGGCCTCGGCGCTGGCGGTCCTCGACCGGTTCGGCTGATCGAGGAACCGGCGCGGCCCTCGCGAACCGGGTCGGCTCCGTCGCGTGCGGCGCGATCGTGCCGACCCGCTTCGCACGGTGGCCGGCCGTGCCGGGTGGCGAGCCGCCGGCGCGCCGCTCAGTAGCCGGGATCGAGCGCCTGGCGGGCGACGCGGGCCATCTCGGTCCCGAACCGGCGGGCGCCCGGAGACTCCACCGGGCAGGTCAGGCCGTCGAGCGGCGCGGGACAGAAATGGATGCGGTCGTCGGTCCGGACGACCACCTGGCCGTCCACGCAGCCCTGCGCCGCATCCTCGTCGGGCTCGCAGGGCAGCCGGTCGACGAAGTGATGGTCGTCGGTGACGGTCGCCGCCGCGTCGGCGTAGCGCACCCGGCCGATGTCGCGGCCGGCCCACTCGGTGACGATGCGCTCGTAGACGTCCACGATGGCGAGCGTCGCCCCGCCGTCGAGCCCGGGCGCGTCCGGGCCGCCGACCAGCACCACGCGGGTGCCGGCGGTGGCGAACATGTCGGTCGCGGCGCGCACGTCGGCGTCGAACCTGGCGGCCAGGGCGTCGCCGGTCAGGCGCTCCCCGCCGGGTCCGCGGGTGCAGGGCGACACGTTGTTGCCGACGTACTGGATCACCACGACCGTGGGCGCCAGAGCCAGGTCGGCCTGCATGGCGGGGAGGGCGTCGCACGGCGAGGCGCCGGGGACCGGCCGGGTGATGATCTCGGCAGCGCTGGTGCGCCGCAACTCCTTGACGAACGTGCCGGACGCCTCGGTCGAGAGCGAGTCGCCGTAGAGGATGACCAGGCCGTCGGGCGGCGCCGGAGGCTCGCGGACGGCCACGGCCACCGCCAGGGTGGCGCCCAGGGCGACCACCGCCGCCGCCCCGGCCCACCGGGCACGCCGCCCGTCGCGTTCCCGCCCCGCCCGCCTGCGGCCAGGAGCGCCGGCGGGGGACACAGGGCGGTCGGCCGCCGCTCTCTCGCCCGTCGGGGCGTCGGGCCGGGGCCCGGGGCCGTCGGTGGCTTCGGGACCGGCTGCCGAGGCGCCGCTGGTCGGGGGGCCGCTGGTCGGGGGGCCGGTGGTCGGGGATCCGGTGGTCGGGGATCCGGTGGTCTGGGGGCCGGTTGCCGAGGCGCCGGTGGACGGGGACGGGCTGGTCGCCGGGCGGCTCGTTGTCGGGGGGCCGGAGGGGGACGCGGCGCCCGGCGTCGGGGGGCCGGAGGGGGACGCGGCGGCCGGCGTCGGGGGGCCGGCGGTGGGGGGGTCGGCGGTGGTGGGGTCGGCGGTGGTGGGGTCGGCGGTGGTGGGGTCGGGGGTGGTGGGGTCGGCGGCGGTGGCGCGGCGGCCGGCGCGGTCGACCGTTGTCGTGTCCCGGCCAGCCCGGGTCCCGGGCCCGGGCGGGGGCGCGGCGCCGGAGGCATCGCCGTGCCCGGCACCGGGGCGATCGGCTCCCGGGGCCGGCCCGCCGCGCGCACCCGGAGCGATCGCGTCGGCGTCGTCGGTCGTGGCGTCGGTGCCCATGGACGTCCTCCGGTCGGCGGGACGGGACAGCGAAGCATGGCAGACTCGGCAGGCCATGCCGCTCGACGTGCCCTCTCACAGCTTCGCTCTGCCGGAGGGCGTCGACCCACCGGCTCTGGTCTCGTTCCTCGGCGACCGGTTCGACGTCGCGGCCGACCGGGCCACGTCACTCACCTACACCGTGGTCGACACGGCCGACCGGCGGGTTCGGGCCGCCGGGGCCGAGCTGCGGGCCGAGCCGAGCCGCCGCGGTGTGACGTTCACGCTCCACGAGCAGGCCGGAGCCGCGCCGCTCACCGCGGACGTCGCCCGGCGCAGGCGCTGGCTCGTGGACGACCTGCCCGCCGGCCCGCTGCGCGACCACCTGGCCCCGGAGATCGAGATGCGGGCGCTGCTGCCGCTGGCCCGGGTCCGGGTCGACGTCCAGTCGCTCCAGGTGCGGAACAGCGACGAGAAGACCGTCGTCCGGCTGCGCCTCGCCACCCACGCGGCGCTCGACACCGGCGGCGACCCGGCGCCGCTCACGCCCCGCCTCGAGGTGAGCGGCGTGCTCGGCTACGGGAGGCCGCTGGCCCGCGTGGTGCAGGCCCTCACCACCGAGGCCGGCCTGGTGGACGCCCCGGGGAGCATGGCCGACGAGGCCATCGCCGCCTCGGGCGGCGACCCCGACGGTCTCCGCAGCAAGGTGCAGGTCGACCTCCGGCCCGACCAGCGCACCGACCGCGCCGCCGTCGCGGTGCTGCGAGACCTGGCGGGCATGGTCGACGCCAACCTCCCCGGCACGCTCGCCGACCTGGACACCGAGTTCCTCCACGACCTGCGGGTGGCGGTCCGCCGGAGCCGTTCGGTGCTGCGGGAGCTGAAGGGCGCGTTCGCGCCGGATCCGTTGGCCGCCCAGCGCGCCGCCCTGAAGTGGATCCAGGCCGTCACCGGCCCGACCCGCGACCTCGACGTCCAGCTCCTCGAGTGGGACGCCCTGGTGGCGGACCTGCCGCCCGAGACCCGAGCGTCGCTGGCGCCCGTGCGCGACCTGCTCGGGCGACACCGGGCGGCGGCCCTGCGCAACCTGAAGCGCGAGCTGCGGGGCACGGAGTTCCGCCAGAGCTGGGCAGGCTACCGGGCGTTCCTCGACGGGAAGCTGGGCCCGGCCCGGGACCGTCCGGACGCGCGGCGGCCCATCGCCGAGGTGGCGGGCGAGCGCATCGTGACGGTGTACGGGCGCATGGTGAAGGCGGGCTCGGCGATCGACGACCGCAGCCCCGCCACCGACCTCCACGAGCTGCGCAAGCGGGGGAAGGAGCTGCGCTACCTGCTCGAGTTCTTCGGCGGCCTGTGGCCCTCCGCCGTGGCCAGGCCCATGGTCAAGTCGCTCAAGGGCCTGCAGGACGTCCTGGGAACGCACCAGGACCGCGAGGTGCAGGCCGACCACCTGCGGGGTCTGGCCGATGAGCTGGCCACGACGGCCGGCGGCCCCGAGGCGCTCCTGGCGCTGGGCGTGCTCGTCGACCGCCTGTTCGCCCAGCAGCACGAGGCCCGCAGCCACTTCGCCGAGTCGTTCGCCGCCTTCGCCGCCCCGGAGCAGCGCAAGCTGGTGGCGCGGACGTTCGGGGCGGCGCCGTGAAGGTCGTCGCCACGTACAACATCAAGGGCGGCGTCGGGAAGACGTCGGCGGCGGTCAACCTCGCCGCGCTGGCCGCCCGCGACGGTCTCCGCACCCTGCTCTGGGACCTCGACCCGCAGGGTGCGGCCTCGTTCCTGTTCCGCGTGCGACCGAAGGTCCGCGGCGGCGGCCGCAAGCTGGTCAGGGGCCGCAGCGACGTGGCCGCCGTGCTGCGCGGCACCGACATCGAGGGCCTGGACCTGCTGCCCGCCGACTTCTCGTACCGGCACATGGACCTGGAGCTGGACGCTTCGGGCAAGCCGACGCGCCGGCTCCGCAAGGTGCTCGAACCACTGGCAGAGCACTACGACCTGGTGGTGCTCGACTGCCCGCCGTCGATCTCGCTCGTGTCGGAGAGCGTGTTCGACGCCGCCGACGCCCTGCTGGTGCCGCTGATCCCGTCGACGCTGACCCTGCGGACCTTCGAGCAGCTCGCCGAGTTCGTCGACGCCGAGGTGGTCCGCCGTCCGGAGATCGTGGCGTTCTTCTCGATGGTGGACCGGCGCAAGCGGCTGCACCGCGAGGTCGTCGAGACGCTGCCCGAGGGCCGCCAGGACATCGTCCGGAGCGCCATCCCCGCCGCCACCGAGGTGGAGCTGATGGGGGTGGAGCGGGCGCCGGTGGTGGTGGTGTGGCCCCGCAGCCGGGGGGCCCGTGCCTACGCCGCGCTGTGGGCGGAGGTGCGGCCGCGCCTCGGGTTCTGAACGGGCTCTGAACCGGCCGCCCGCCTCCCGGTCCGTGCGGTCAGGTCACTCGGCGCCGGCCGGGGTGTCGTTCCCGGTCCCGCTCCCGGGGCCGGCGGGGCTGTCGGTGCCGAGGTCGGTGTCGAGGTCGGTGTCGGTGTCGAGGTCGAGGCTGGCCGAGTTCATGCAGTAGCGCAGCCCCGTGGGCTGGGGGCCGTCGTCGAACACGTGGCCCAGGTGGGAGTCGCAGCGGGCGCACCGGACCTCGGTGCGGACCATGCCGTGGCTCGTGTCGGTGACGAGCTCCACCCGGTCGCCGGCCAGCGGTTCCCAGAAGCTGGGCCAGCCGCTGCCCGAGTCGTACTTCATGTCGGACGAGAACAGCGCCTGCCCGCAGGCGACGCAGCGGTAGGTGCCGTGGTCCTTGGCGTCCCAGTAGATGCCGGTGAACGCCCGTTCGGTGCCGCCGTGCCGGGTGACCTCGAACTGCAGCGGGTCGAGCCGCTCGCGCCAGCCCTCCTCGGTGGTGGGGAGGTCGGCCAGGGGGATTTCCTTGGCGTCGGAGGCGTCGGACATGTCCCCAGGATGCCCGCCGTCACCCCAACGCGTCGACCAGGCGGGCCACGACCCGGTCGGGTGCGAGCGAGGCGGCCCGCTCCATGGCCTCCAGCGTGCACAGGGCCTCGCTCCCGTGGGCGCGGGGCGTCACGGTGACGACGAGCGAGCACGTCTCGCCGTCCTGGCGGACCACGGCCTCGAAGATCGCACAGCTCCGGTCGACGTAGCTGATCTCCCCGACCTCGTGGCCGGCCTCGATGAGGAGGGCGAACGCGACCCCCGGCGGAGCGGCGAGGAGCAGGGTGTCGCCACCCACGACCGCCACGCCGACCGGCGGCGGCGCCGGAGGCGGAGGCGGCGCCGATCGGGCAGCGGGGGAGCGCGCCGCGGCGCCGGCCGCCCGCCGGGCCCGGCCGAGCACGGCGTAGGCCTCGTTGAGCCGGGCGGCGGTGGTGGTGGCGCCGGCGCCCGCGGTATCGGGGTGCGACGAGCGGATCAGCACCCGGTAGGCGGCACGCACCTCGTGCCAGCCGTCGCCGTCGGCCACCCCCAGCACCGCTCGGGCCTCGTGCTCGTCCACCGTCGCATCCTGTCACGTCACACCCCGCCGACCGGCGGTGACGGAGGGTAGGGTGCCGTCGTGGCCGACCTCGGGGATCCCGGCCTGCCGATCAAGCTCGGCCCGTGCTCGAACGGTGAGTTCCCGCCCCGGCCGCCGTCCGCCGTGGCCCGGGAGGCCGCCCGCCGGTCCCGGCGCATGAGCGACGAGCGGGCCCGCCGCCTCGGGATGAGCCGCCGCGAGTTCCTGCTGTCGGCGATGGGCGCGGCGACCGGGTTGGTGGCCCTGGCCGCCTGCTCGGCGGAGGAGTCGGGCAACCGGGCGGGCGGCCGGTACCAGGTGCCGGACGAGGCCACGACCGAGCCCGACGTCGCCACCTCGGTGCTCGGCGGCGGCGAGCCGGTGATCGACGTCCAGACCCACTTCCTCGAGTACCCCGACGGGGCCGAGGCCGGGTTCGGCCTGGGGTTCCCGCAGGCCAGGTGCGGCGAGGACGACCCCGCTGACTGCTTCAGCATCGCCCGCTGGATCGCGGAGGTGTTCGGCCACAGCGACACGACCGTGGCGGTCCTGTCCGCGGTGCCGGTGCGGGGCGAGCCCGATCCGCTGTCGGCGGACCTCATGGCCCGCGCCCGCGACGAGCTGGCGGCGCTGTGCGGCGAGGGCCGGGTGCTCGTGCAGGGGCACGGCGTGCCCAACGCCGGCGACCTCGGGGCGGCCCTGGCGGCCATGGAGGACGAGGCGGCCCGCCACCCGCTCGTGGCCTGGAAGGCGTACACCCACGCGGGGCCCGGCTGGCGGCTCGACGATGCCGACCCGTCCGGCGTGCCGGTCGGCGAGGCGTTCCTGCAGAAGGTCGACGACCTGGGGATCGACATCGTGTGCGTCCACAAGGGGCTGTCGGGCGGGAACCCCTTCGCCTCGCCCGCCGACGTCGGCCCCGCCGCCGCCACGCGGCCCCACCTGCGATTCTGCGTCTACCACTCGGGCTTCGAGACCGGGGTGCGGGAGGGGCCGTACGACCCGGCGGCGCCCAACGGCGGCGCCGACCGGCTGGTGGCCAGCCTGGCGGCCGCGGGCATCGGGCCGGGCGGCAACGTCTACGCGGAGCTGGGGTCGACCTGGCGGACGCTGATGGGGTCACCCGACGAGGCCGCCCACCTGCTGGGCAAGCTCCTGCTGGCCGTGGGCGAGGACAACGTGCTGTGGGGCACCGACTCCATCTGGTACGGATCGCCCCAGGATCAGATCCAGGCGTTCCGCGCGTTCCGGATCAGCCCCGAGCTCCAGGAGCGGTACGGCTACCCGGAGCTGACCGACGGGATCCGGTCGAAGGTGCTGTGGCGCAACGCCGCCCGGCTCCACGGCCTCGACCCGGCCACCGTGCCGTGCGGGCCCGCGGCCGAGCAGGCCGAGACGATG
>DASSGC010000612.1:0-11060 GCA_035693765.1 Acidimicrobiales bacterium | reverse complement strand
CTCGCCGCCCGCCAGTGGCCGGCCGGCGTGGCGGCGCTGGCGGCTGGCGTGCCCGCGGTCGTGTTCGGCATGCGGTCGCTGCACACGCTCGCCCGGCGGTGGATCGTCTTCGTCCCGGCCGGGATGGTGCTCCACGATCCGCTCGCGCTGGCCGAGCCGATCCTGCTGCCGCGGGCGCAGGTCCGTTCGCTCGACCCGGCGGTGGCCGGTACCGAGGCCCTCGACCTCACCGCCGGGGCGGCGGGCCTGGCGCTGGAGGTCACGACGGTCGAGCCGGTGAGCCTGCTGCCGGTGGCGCCCCGCGGGCGGCCGAGCGAGCTGACCGGCGTGCGTGCCCTGCTGTTCACCCCGGTGCGGCCCGGTCGCCTCCTGGCGGAGGCCCGGCGCCGGCGCATCGGCTGAGAGGCCGAGCGGATAGGGCGCTCGCCACGGCCTACCCGTGGCGATCTGGCAGGGAAGCACCAGCTCCACAGTTCGGCCGACCGGCAACGCAGCGCGGTGACACGCGCCGGCGTGACCAATCCGCGCACAAGCTGAGACATCAGCCGGCGGCGAACCCCTGGAGCACGTGGTCGACGGCGGTCCGGATGTCGGCCTCGTCGAGCTCCTCGCAGGCGATGAGCGTCCGGAAGAACACCATGCCGCCGAGGAGGTCGAGCACCAGTTCGACGTCGGTGTCCGGCGGGAGCTGGCCGCGCGCCACCCCGCGCGCGACGATCTCGCGTGGCCGGATGCGGCGCTCGTTGATGAACCCGCCCAGGACGGCTCGCATGTCGGGGTTGACCGCGGCCTCGCCGACCACGGCGGGGATGATCCGCCCGGCAGGGGTGTTCCGCAGCTTGGCGGCGAGCTGGACGAGCGTGGTCACGAGGTCCTCGCGCAACGACCCGCTGTCGATGTCGTCGGGCTCCAGGCCCATGCGTTGGGCCGTCTCGAGCATCAGGCTCGCCCGCGACGGCCACCGCCGGTAGATCGTGGCCTTGCCGCAGCCGGCCCGGGCGGCCACGGCGTCGACCGTGAACCCCGCCGGGCCCCGCTCGGCCAGCACCTCGACCGCGGCGCACATGATGGCGTCCGCGGCCCGGGCGTCGCGGGGACGGCCGGGCCTGCGCTCCCCCGGACCGCAGTCGCACGGGTCGGGCGGGGCGGCCGCCGGGGTGGCCTCCGGGGTGGCCTCCGGGGTGGATGGCGTCGGCACGGCGGTCACCGGTCGAACAGCGACGACGGCACGCCCGCGGTGGCGACGACACCGACCGTGTGGACGAGCGGGGTCTCCAGCCCCTGGCCGTTGCCGACGCTGTGCGGTGCGGGCACGGGCGGGCGCACCGGCTGCCCGGCGTCGAGCTCGTGGTCGGCCGACCGGGCGGGCAGGTAGCGGACGACGATGGCGGCGCCCAGCACCAGGGCGGCCGCCCCGATGACGAAGGCGATGCTCATGCCATCGGCGAAGCCCCGGGAGGCCACGTCGGCGAGCAGGCGCCCCGGCTCGCCACCGATCTCGCGGGCGGCGGCCATGGCGGCACCCACCTGGTCGGTGATGGCGTTGGCCGCCTCGGCGGGGAGGGGGAAGCCGTCGATGGCGTCGCTGACCCGCGGCTTGTAGGTCGAGCTCATGACCGATCCGAGCACGGCGACGCCGAGCGCCCCGCCGACCTGCCGGGTGGTGTCGTTGACCGCCGAGCCCACGCCCGCCTTGGCCGGCGGCAGCGAGCCCATGATCGACTCGGTGGCGGGCGGCATGACCAGGGCGAGGCCGGCGCCCAGCACCATCAGGGCGACGACCACCTGCGCATAGGTGGCGCCGGCGGTGAGCCGCGAGGCCATCAGCAGCCCGGCGGCGGCGACGGAGAGGCCGGTGGCCACGACGACCTTGCTCCCGACCCGCTCGACGATCCGGGCCGACAGCGGGGCGACCACGATCTGCACGGCCGCCATGGGCAGCAGCCGCACGCCCGTCTGCAGCGCTGTGTAGCCCAGCACCGACTGGAGGAACTGGGTCAGGAGGAACAGCGACCCGAACATGGCGAAGAACGTGAGCATGAGCGCGCCGCTGGCGGCGCTGAACCGGGCGTCGCGGAAGAAGTTGATGTCGAGCATGGGGGTGGCGGTGTGCCGCTCCCAGGCGACGAACGCCCCGAGCAGGATGGCGGCGAGCGCGAACGCCCCGAGCACCAGGGGGTCGGTCCAGCCGCTGGGCCCCTCGATGATCGCCCACACCAGCGCGACCAGGCCGGCGATCGACAGTCCGGCGCCCGGCACATCGACCGGCGGGGCGCCGGGGTCACGCGAGGTGGGCACGTAGAGCTGGCCGAGCACCAGGGCGACCAGCACGACCGGCACGTTGACCAGGAACACCGAGCCCCACCAGAAGTGCTCGAGCAGCCAGCCGCCCGTGACCGGGCCGATGGCGACGGCGACGCCGGCCATGGCGGCCCAGATGGCGATCGCCTGGGCCCGCTCCTTGCGGTCGGTGAAGACGTTGGTGATGATCGACAACGTCGCCGGCATGACCAGCGCGCCGCCGATGCCCATGATCGCCCGGGTGGCGATGAGCTGGTCGGCGCTGTTGGCGAACGACGACAGGATCGAGGCGGCGCCCATCACGGCAAGCCCGATGGCGAGGGCGCCGCGCCGGCCGAACCGGTCGCCGAGGGAGCCCATGGTGAGCAGCAGGCCGGCGAAGACCAGGACGTAGGCGTCGATCACCCACTGGAGCTGGCTCGTGGAGGCGCCGAGATCGCGCTGGAGGGTGGGGATGGCGACGTTCACGATCGTGTTGTCCATCACGATCAGCAGCAGGCTGAGGCACATGACCCCGAGCACGATCCAGCGGCGGGGGTCGGCCACGGGTGGGCGCTCGTCGGCGATGGTGTCGGCTGGCATGGCCGGGCTCCTCGGGGGGTGCAAAGGATCCGAGACGGGATCGTCCGTAACTCCCGAACAGCCTGCGCCTCCCCGATACGGAACGCAAGAGTTTCGGAACGATTGAGTCCGTGACGTCGGTCACGGCACCCGGTTCAGGCCCGCGCGATCCCCCCGCCGACCACCTCGTCGCCCTCGTACAGCACCACCGACTGCCCCGGCGCCACCCGCCGCTGCGGCTCGGCGAACCGGACCACCGCCCGATCCCCCGTGGCATCGGGCACCACGACCGCCCGCCGCACCCGGCCGTGCGCGCTGCACTGCGCGGCCACCGCCCCGGACACCGGCCCGGCCGCCCACACCACCCGCGCGAGCTCCACCCGGTCGCGCCGCAGGGCCGCCTCCGGTCCCAGCCGGACGGTCGCCCCCGGCACGTCCACGTCGACCACGTAGCGGGGCGCACCCCCGCCCGGCAGGCCCAGACCCCGGCGCTGCCCCACCGTCACCAGCTCGACGGCGTCGACACCCCCGACGTCCCGGCCCTCCTCGTCGACGATCCGGCCCGGCCGCAGCGTGATCCGCCGCCCCAGGAAGCCTTCCCGCCCGGCCGCCGCGGTGACGAAGCACACGTCCTGGCTGTCGGGCTTGTCGGCCGTGCGCAGCCCCCGGCGCCCGGCCTCGGCCCGCACCTCGTCCTTGGTCATGTCGCCCACCGGCAGCAGCGTCCGGGCCAGCTCCCGCTGCCCGAGCACGTACAGCACGTAGCTCTGGTCCTTCGCCGCGTCGGCCCCGCGGGCCAGCCGGCGCGTCCCGTCCGGCCGCTCGACCACCCGGGCGTGGTGCCCGGTCGCCACCGCGTCGAACCCGACCGCTGCGGCCCGCCGGGTCAGCCGGTCGAACTTCAGGTGACGGTTGCACTCGATGCACGGGTTCGGCGTCTCCCCCCGGCGGTGGGCGTCGACGTAGGGGCCGACCACGTGGCGCTCGAAGTCGTCGCCGAAGGTCCAGACGTGGTGGGCGATCCCGATCTGCTGGGCCACCCGCCGCGCGTCGTCGACGTCGCTCACCGAGCAGCAGCCGCTGTCGGACTCACCGCCCCACAGCTTCATGGTCACGCCCACGACCTCGTGGCCGGCGTCGGCCAGGCGGGCCGCGGCGACCGACGAGTCGACCCCACCCGACATCGCCACCAGCACCTTCACGCCGCCGCCTCCCGCAGCCGGGCGGCCGCCGCAGGGACGGTCGCCAGCACCCGGTCGACGTCGGCCTCCGTGCTCGACCACCCGAGCGTCAGCCGCAGCGCCCCGGCGGCCTGCACGCGGGGGACGCCCATCGCCGCCAGCACGTGCGACGCCTGCTGCGCCCCGCTGGCGCAGGCCGACGCCGCAGAGGCGCACACACCGGCCTCGTCGAGCAGGAACAGCAACGGCTCGCTCTCCACCCCGGGCACGCACAGGTGCAGGGCGCCCGGCAGGCGGTCGTCACGGCCCGGGCCGGTCTCGACCGCGCCCGGCACGGCGGCGAGCAGACCGTCGGCCAGCCGGTCGCGCAGCGCCCGCACCCGGGCCGCCGTCCGCTCGCGCCCGGCCAGCACCGCCGCCAGGGCGGCGCCGAACCCCACGATCCCGGCCACGTCGTGCGTGCCGCTGCGCAGCTCGCGCTCCTGCCCGCCGCCGAGCGCCAGGGGCCGCAGCGGTGTCCCCGGCCGGACCACCAGGGCACCCACCCCCTGCGGCCCGCCGACCTTGTGGCCGGAGAGGCTCACCAGGTCGACGCCCGCCAGACGCTCCGGCAGCGCCAGCCACGCCGCCGCCTGCACGGCGTCGACGTGGACCGACGCGCCCGGGACGCGGGCCCGCACCACCTCGGCCACCGCGGCCACCGGCTGCACGGTCCCCACCTCGTTGTTGGCCGCCATCACCGACACGAGCGTGGTGTCGGGCGGCAGCACGGCCGCCAGCGCGTCGAGGTCGACGACGCCGCGGCCGTCGACCGGCACCGTCCGCCCGCCGACCGCCTCGACCGGGCGGAGCACGGCCTCGTGCTCGACCGCGCTGCACAGCACCGGGCCGGGCCGGGCGGCGTGGACCCCGCGGACGGCCAGGTTGTCGGCCTCGGTGCCACCGCTGGTGAAGACGACGTCGCCCGGCCGGCAGCCCACCGCCGCGGCCACGACGTCGCGGGCCTCGTCCACCGCCTGGCGCGCCGCCCGGGCGACGCGGTGCGCCCCCGACGGGTTGCCGAAGCACCGGCCCAGCCACGGATCCATGGCCGCCCGCGCCTCGGGCCGGAGCGGCGTGGTCGCCGCGTGGTCGACGTAGGCGAGCGGGCCGGGCACCCCACCAGTCTTCCAGGGCCGGGCCGCATCACCTCACCAGCGGCGGTTCGGCGGCGGGGGCGGCGGGGGCGGGGGCGGGGGCGGGGGCGGCGGGGGCGGGCGCCACGCCCCCGGCGGCGGCCGGTAGAGCGCCTGCCAGCGCGCCGCCACGCACACGAGGAACAGGTACGGGTGCAGCCAGCCCGGCGGCGTGTGACCCATCCGCACCGCGATGGGGTTGGCCAGGCGGACGGCGAGGTGGTCGCGGGCCGCCGCCGTCAGTGTGGGTGCCCGCAGCAGGTAGGTGCGGACCAGGGTGTAGACATCCTCGCCCAGCATGGCCACGTCGAGGGCGGCCGTGTACCGCTCGTAGCCGGCCGGCGGTACGAACCGGGCCGGGGCGACCGACGAGCCGACCGTCCGCTCGCGGACCACCAGCGTCCCCGCGGCCATGTCGCCCAGGCGCTGGTCGCGCGGCGACAGCAGGATCGCCACCACGGCCACGAAGCCCACCGGCACCAGGAAGCCGTCGACCAGGCCGACCGCCGCACGCAGGAACGCCTGCTGGAACCTGACCGGCGTGCCGTCGGCGCTCACCACCCGCAGGCCCAGCGCGGCCTTGCCCGGCGTGCGCCCCCGCCACAGCGTCTCGAACCCGCAGAACCAGGCCGCCACCATGACGAAGCTGCCGATCACGGCGAACAGGGCACCGCCGAGGCCCTCCAGCGACCCGGCCGCCAGGTAGGCCACCAGGCCCAGCGCCAGGAGCGTGGCCGCCAGGGCCAGGACGTCGATCCCGAAGGCCAGCGTGCGCGACGCGACCCCGGCCCGGTCGAAGTCGAGCACCACGGCCTCGGGCGTGACGATCGGGCGCACGGCCGGGGATCCCACCCCGGCGGTCGCCGCGGCGCCCCGGCCCGCTGCGCCCCCCGGCGGGCCCCCTGTCCACGACGTCGCCACCGACCGCACGGTAGCTGCGGGCGCGACGCCGCACCGGCGGGCCGGGCACTACGGTCGCCGCCGACCGTGGACATCGACCGCTTCATCGCCCGCAACGCACCCGCCTGGGCCCGGCTCGACGACCTCGCGGGCCGTGCCGGCCGCGGCCGGCGACTGACGCCGGCCGAGGTCGACGAGCTCGTCGAGCTCTACCTGCGGGTGTCGTCGCACCTGTCGCACGCCCGCGTGGCCTACACCGACCCCGCCCTGGTCGGACGGCTGACGCGGCTGGTCAGCCGGGCCAACGGCGTCGTCTACGCCCGCCGGGCCCGCACCCTCCGGGCCGCCGGCGACTTCTTCGCCTGGCGGTTCCCCGCCGCCGTGTGGCAGAGCGGGCGGTTCCTCGCCGTCAGCGCCGCGCTGCTGCTCGTCCCCGCGCTCGCCTTCGGCGTCTGGCTGGGCACGAGCGACGCCGCCATCGAGGCCAGCGGTCCCGAGGCCGCCCGCAGGGAGTACCTGGAGGACGACTTCGAGTCGTACTACTCGTCCGAGCCCGCCGCCCAGTTCGCGACCGAGGTGACCGTCAACAACATCCAGGTGGCGATCACCGCGTTCGCGGGCGGTGCGATCCTCGGCATCCCGACCGTGCTGACGATGACCCTCAACGGCGCCTACGTCGGGCTCGCCGGCGGCCTGTTCGCCGATGCCGGCGAGCTCGGCCGGTTCTTCGGGCTCATCCTGCCCCACGGCCTGCTGGAGCTCACCGCGGTCGTCGTCGCCGGTGCCGCCGGGCTGCGGCTGGGCTGGGCGGTCATCTCGCCCGGCGACCGCACCCGGGGCGAGGCGCTCGGTTCCGAGGCCCGGGCGGCCGGCGTGATCGTGTTGGGGCTGGCGCTCGCCTTCGCCGTCGCCGGCCTCATCGAGGGGTTCGTGACGGGCCGGGGTGTGCCCACGGGCGTGCGGGTGGGCATCGGCGTCGCCGCGGAGGCGGTGTTCGTGGTCTGGGTCGTGGTGCAGGGCCGGGCGGCCACCCGCCGGGGGCTCACCGGGGCGCTCGGCGAGCTCGACCGGGGATGGGACGAGCTGGCCCGCGCCCGCGAGCGCACCTGGGCCGGCGACCGACCGTGACGGGTCGGGGGCCGCCCGCTCAGCCTCCTAGAGCCGGCCGGTCGCCTTGGCCGCCAGGTAGGTGTCGGCCAGCGCCGTCGACAGCTCCCGCGGCCGGGCATCGATCACCGTGGCCCCCAGGCCGCGCAGGCGGGCCACCGTCCGCTGCCTCGTGTCGAGCGCCGCCACCGCTGCCACCCGCCGGTAGACGGTGGCGGCAGCGGCGCCGGGCGCTGCCGCCCACCGGGCCACGTCGGGGTCCTGCACCCCCGCCACCACCACCACGTGGTCACGGAGCACCAGCGGCAGCGCCGGCACCAGCCACTCGTCGACCGCCGCGGCCACCAGGTCGGTCAGCACCACCAGCAGCGTGCGCCGCCGGAACCGGGAGAGCGTCTCCGCGAACGCCCCGGCGTAGTCGCTCTCGGCCAGCACCGGCTCGAGGTCGTACAGCGCGTCGATCACCCGCCCGAGCTGGGCCCGGCCGCCCGACGGCGGCACGGCCGCCCGCACCTCCCGGTCGAAGGCGACCACCCCGCAGCGGTCGCCCAGCCCGGTCGCCACCGCGGTGAGCATCATCACGGCGTCGACCGCGTGCTCGACCCGCGGCACCCCGTCGACCCGCCCCGCCATTACCCGCCCGTTGTCGAGCAGCACGAGGACCGTCTGGTTGCGCTCGGCCCGGTAGGTGCGCACGATCGGGCGGCCCACCCGGGCGGTCGCGCCCCAGTCGACCCGGCGGAACTCGTCGTCGACCGAGTAGTCACGGAGCTGGTCGAACTCGGTGCCTCCGCCCCGGCCCTGCGCCGACCGCAGCCCCACCTCGAGGATGCGGGCCTTGCGGATCCGCAGCTCGGCCTGGTCCTTCGACCGGAACGACGGGACCACCCGGAGCAGGCCGGGCACGGCCAGCGCGGTCTGGCGGGCGGCCAGGCCGAGCGGCCCGGCGACGCGCAGCACCACCTCGGCCGGGGCGAACCGGCCCCGGCGGGCGGGGCGGATCTCCGTGCCGGCCCGCAGCGAGCCGCCCGCCGGCACCCGGGCCGCCACCCGCCGCGTGGTGGCCCGCAGGGAGGGGGCCAGCTCGTCGGCCAGGGCGACGCGCACCGCCCGCCGGGTCGGGTTGTCGACCCGCCAGGTGACCTCCGCCGCCGCCCCCAGCGTGACCGCCACGGGGAGGCCCCGCCCGACGGGCAGCGAGGTCGGCGCGGGCGCCAGCGCCGCGTCGACCAGCGCCATCGCCACCAGCGCGGCGTCGACCGCCAGCAGGGTCCACCACCCGCCGCCCGGGGCCAGCAGCACGACCAGCGAGGCCAGCGCCGCCACCGCGGCCAGCCGGCCCGTGGGCACGACGCCCACCCCCCGGCGCAGGGCCCGGCGGCTGACGGCGGGCGGGCCGTCCACCACCGGAACCGGGGTGGTCACCGGGGCACCGGCACCGACGCCAGGATGCCGTCGAGCACGCCCTCGACCGTCGTCCCCTCCAGCTCCAGCTCGGGGCGGAGCTGCACCCGGTGGCGCACGCACGGCTTGAGCACCGCCTTCACCTCGTCGGGCGTCACGAAGCCGCGTCCCGCCAGCCACGCCCACGCCTTGGCCGCGTGCAGCACCATCGCCGCACCCCGCGGCGACACGCCGAGCGTGACCGACGGCGCCGTCCGGGTCGCCCGAGCCAGGGCGACGATGTAGGCGAGCACGGCGGGCTCGACCCGTATCGCCTCGATCTGGCGGCGGGCGGCGGCGACGTCGGCCGCGCTGGCCACGGGGGTGACGCCGGCCGCCACGATGTCGTGCGGATCGAGGCCCCGGTCGTGGCGGGCGAGCACCTCCTGCTCCTGGTCCGGGGTCGGGTAGGCGACCGCCAGCTTGAACAGGAACCGGTCGAGCTGGGCCTCGGGCAGCGGGTACGTGCCCTCGTACTCCACCGGGTTCTGCGTGGCGATGACCATGAACGGGTCGGGCAGCACGTGGCTGGTGCCCTCGGCGGTCACCTGCCGCTCCTCCATCGCCTCCAGCAGCGCCGCCTGCGTCTTGGGCGGCGTCCGGTTGATCTCGTCGGCCAGCAGGACGTTGGTGAACACCGGGCCCGGCCGGAACCGGAAGCCGTCACCCGCCGCCCCGGCCCCACGGCCGTCGAGGATGAGCTGACCGGTCACGTCCGACGGCATGAGGTCGGGCGTGAACTGCACCCGCTTCATGTCGAGGTCCAGGGCCGCGGCCATCGCCTTGACGATCAGCGTCTTGGCCACGCCCGGCACGCCTTCGAGCAGGACGTGTCCCGGGGCGAGCAGCCCGGCCACCAGGCCCGACAGGGTCCCGTCCTGGCCCACCACCACCTTGGCCACCTCGTCCCGCACGGCGAGGATGGCCAGGCGCGGGTCGCGCTCGGTCACGTCGGCCGGCCGGTCGGTCGGTGGCCCGTCGGCGGGCTCGGGGTCATACATGGGCGAGGACCTCCTCACGGATGCGGTCGATCGTGCGGGCCAGCGCGACCAGGGCGGCGTCGTCGGTCACGGGCCGGGCCGCGGGCCCCACGCCGAGCGCGGCGCGCACCCGGTCGGCGTCGATCCCGATCCGCTCGGCGGCCACGGCGGCCAGGGCCTCGTCGCCCGCGTCGCGGGGGACGCCGAGCCGGACGCCCAGGAAGCCCCGCAGCTCGGCCCGGAGCACCTCGGCGGCGTGCGCCGGCGCACCCGTGCGGTTGTAGAGGGTGCCGACCGCCGCCACCAGCTCGGAGCCCGCGAGCGCGACCGGCTGCGGCTCGGCCACCGGGCGCCCGAGGCGCCGGGCCCGCCACAGGGCGAACACGACGCAGGCGATGCCGAGCTGGGCGAGCGCCGCCTTGACCGCCGGCGACACGAGATCGCCGAGGGTCCGCCCGCCGCCGCCCGATCCGGCGAGCGCGCCGGGTTCGAGCACGACGACCCGGGTGCCCGGCGTGGGGGCGACGACGGCGGCGACCACGGCGGCGTTCTCGCCGCCGGCCAGCGCCTCGTTGACCACCAGGCCCGAGCCGCCCATGGCGAGGACCGTGCCGCCGCCCCGGTCGGTGGCCACCAGGAAGGCGGCGCCGGTGGCGTCGCTCAGGCAGGTCCGGCCCGCCGACCCCGGGTGGAAGAGGAGCCCGCCGTTGTGCGGCTCGACCCCGGCCACCTCGACGGCGTCGAGCGCGCCGATCTCGCAGTCGCCGTCGAGGGTCCGGCGGGGACCCAGGTCGGAGGTCTCGGAGAAGTCGTCGACCACCTCGGGCGCGTACGGCGAGCTCGGATCGGTGACGATCAGCCGCCCGCCGCCGTCGATCCAGGCGTCCACCGCGTCGCGCTGGCCGTCGCCGAGGACGTCGCGCAGGAGCACCATCACCTCGGGCCGTGGGCCGGGTCCGTCCAGCTCGGGCAGGCGGTCGCTGGTGGTCACGTCCGCACCCAGCTCGCCGGCCAGCGCCACCAGCGCGCTCGTGCCGAGCCGCTCGTCCGACGTCGGCGACAGGGGGGTGTCCCCGCCCGGTGCGCCCACCGCCAGGATGCCGAGCACGGTGAGCAGCACCGCGGCGCCGCCGATGAGCCAGGTCCGGCCGGCCGTCCCGGGAGCGCTCACCCCGCCACCGCGGCGCGCCCGTCGCGCCCGGGCGCGGCGCCGACCGCGACCGCGACCTCGCCGGCGTGCGCCGCGAAGCGGTCGCGCTCGGCGGGGCCGGTCGGGGCGTGGCCGTACCACGACGCCTCGAACAGCGCGGTGGCCGCGGCGAAGGCGCCGGCCGCCGCCGGTGCGCCGGCCCGCACGTCGGTCACGAGCTCGCCGGCCGTCCGCCCGACCAGGTCGGGGATGACCCCGCGCT
>DASSGC010000611.1:0-4706 GCA_035693765.1 Acidimicrobiales bacterium | reverse complement strand
CTCCCCGCCGTCGTCTCGGGGGTCGAGCCCGGGGGCCGGGTGCTCGACGGGCTGCCCGCCGCCGGGGCCCTGGTGGGCGGCGGCACCATCGACGCGCTGGCCGAGCAGATCGTCGCCGGGGCGGATGGGACGGGTGACGTCCTGGTGCTGTGCGGGACGACGCTGATCACCTGGGGGGTGATCGACAGGTGGCGGGAGGTCGACGGCCTGTGGACGATCCCCCACACGGCCGCAGGGCACAGCCTGATCGGTGGGCCGAGCAACGCGGGTGGGCTGTTCCTCGATGCGGCGCGACGGTGGCTGGACCCGGCGGCGGCCGCCGGCCTCGACGAGGTCGGACCCGGCGACCTGCCGGTCTGGCTGCCGTACGTCCGGGGCGAGCGGACGCCGTTGCACCGGCGCGACCTGCGTGCCTCGGTCCACGGGGTGGCCCATCACCACACGCCGGCCCACCTGCTGCGCGCGGCCTACGAGGCGGCCGGGTTCGTCGTCCGCCACCACCTCGACCTGGCCCGCGGCGCCGGGCTGGCGCCCCGGCGCATCGTGGCCACCGGCGGCGGCACCCAGGTCCCGGTGTGGATGCGTGCGCTGGCCGACACCACCGGCCTGCCCGTCGACGTGGCCGCCGTCCCCGAGGGCGCGGCCCTGGGGTCGGCGTTCGTGGCCCGCTGCGTGGCCGGGTGGGAGGCGGACCTGGCGGACGGGGCACGCTGGGCCCGCACCGCCCGCACCGTCGAGCCCGATCCCGCCTGGGTGGCGGCCGCCGACCGGCGCTACGCGATCTTTCGGGAGCAGACGGCCGCCGCCGTCGGGCCGGGATCTCGACGTGCCGGGTCTTCACCGTGAGAGGTGCGGAGCCGTGGTGGCGGTCGGATGGGGCCGCGAGGACCGTCGCCGACCGGCACGGTAGTGATGGGCGCGATGGCGCTCGGATGTCGGGTTCTACTGAGCCGGAGTGGCCGCTCCGAACCAGGTCGCAAGTGCTCGAGGCAGCTCTGGGTCCGTGAGGTCTCCTGCCCAGGCGACATGTCCGTCGGGTCGGATCAGCACGGCCGGGGGAGCAGCGATCTCGCCGAGGACCGGGAGCTCCCACACGCCAGCATGCTCGGCGTCGACGAACCGGACTCGATTCGCCCAGGGAGAGATGTCGAAACCGCCGGGTTCACCGAGGTTGAGGAGCACGGGCCGGGCGGCGTGCAGCAGGGTGAACGCGCGGGTGGGACCGTCGGCGGTGTGCACGTCGAGGTCGGGCATGCGCCGCCCGAGCAGCGGGTGTCCCTCTCCACGGCCCGATTGAAGACCTCCTGGCCGTCCCGCGCATGGCACACGATGGCCTGCGGCAGCCGGAAGCCCTCCAGCGGCCGAGGCGCACACGGATTGCTCAGCAGGCCCCCAGGAGCACCGGCGCACGCGATCGTCGCCGACGACGAGACGTTTGCCTGCGAGCGACGGCCGCTCTCGCTCGTCGGGTCACGGGTTGTCACGCATGAAGCGGTACACGCCCGCCATGTCGGTGCCGACCCGGGCCGGCAGCGGGTGGACGGTCGCCCCCATGGCCCGGGCGCCCCACACGATCTTGGCGGTCCGCTCGGCCAGTGCGGCGTTGTGCAGCGCCCGCTCGGGCGAGGCCCCACAGGTGACCAGGCCGTGGTTGGCCAGCAGCGCCGCGCCCCGGTCGGCCAGGCGGGTGGCCACCTCCTCGCCCAGCTCCGCGGTGCCGGTGCCCCGGTAGTCGCAGCAGGGCACGTCGCCGCCCAGGTAGACGACGACCTCCTCGATCACGGCCGGGATCGGCTCGCGAGCCAGGGCGAACATCGTGGCGTACACCGCGTGGGTGTGGATCACCGAGCCCAGCTCGGGGTGGGCGCGGAGGGTGGCGAGGTGGAGGTCCTTCTCGGTGGTCGGGGCGCGGTGCCCTTCCACCACCTCGCCGGCGAGGTCGACCACGACCAGGTCGTCGAGGGTCATGGTGTCGTAGGCGACCGACGACGGGGTCAGGCAGACCAGGCCGTCGGGGAGGCGGCCCGAGATGTTGCCGGACGTCCCCTCGACCAGGCCGTCGGCCAGCATCCGCCGGGCGGTGGCCAGCACCGCGTCCCGGGTGGTGGTGGGCGAGTCAGCCACGCGCGAGGACCTCCGGGTTGGCGAGGTTGGGCGGCGCCTCGCCCCGCAGCAGGGCGGCGAGGCCGTCGGCCATGAGGGCGGTGTGGTTGGCCTCGGTGTCGTAGGTGGCCCCGCCGATGTGGGGGGTGAGGACGACGTTGGGCAGCGCCACCAGCGGGTGGTCGGTGGGCAGCGACTCGCCCTCGAAGTGGTCGAGGGCGGCGGCCGCCAGGTGGCCCGACCGCAGCGCCGCCGTGAGGGCGTCGAGGTCGTGGAGCGCGGCCCGCGCCGCGTTCACGTACACCGCGCCGTCCCGCATCGCGGCGAACCGCTCGGCCGACATCAGCCCGACGGTGGCGGGCGTGACGGCGGCGTGCATCGACACGACGTCGGCCTCGACCACCAGGTCATCCAGATCGTGGGTGGCGTCGGTGGCGTACGGGTCGCTGGCGATCACCCGCATCCCCAGCCCCTCGAGCCGCCACCGGGTGGCCCGGCCGACGGCGCCCAGCCCCACCAGGCCGGCGGTCCGGCCCTGCAGCTGCCACGCCCGGAACCGCTGGTAGGGGATCGAGCCGTCGCGGAACACCTCGCCGGCGCGCACGTCGCGGTCGGCGGCGACGAGGCCCCGGGTGGCGGCCAGCAGCAGGCCCACGGTCAGCTCGGCCACCGCGTCGGCGTTGCGCCCCGGGGCCCGCAGCACCGGGATGCCGGCGGCCGTGGCCCCGGCCAGGTCGACGTTGGTGGGGTCGCCACGGGTGGCGCCGATGGCCTCCAGGGGAAGCTCGAGCACCGGGCCGGCGCAGGGGTCGGCCTCGCAGATGACGACCGAGGCGCCGACCTCTGCCGCCCGCGCCGCGAGCTGCTCCACCGAGAGGAGGCGCAGCGGCTGCTGGTCGATCCACGGGTCGAGGACGACGTCGCCCAGCCGCCGCAGCGCGTCGAGCCCCGGCCCCCGCAGCGGCGCCGTCGAGAGGATGACGCGCTCAGCCACCGGCGGCCATCCCGCCGTCCCGGCCCCGGGCGGTGAGCAGGCGGTGGGCGGCGTCCCCGAGGAACAGGGCCATCGCCTCCGCCGAGAGCGGCAGGCGTCGGGCGGCGTCGAGGGCCTTGCGGACGGGGATCACCGGGTGGTCGGAGGCGAACAGCACCCGTCCCCGCCCCCGGGACGAGTCCATGAACCGCACCAGCGCCGGGTCCATGTAGGTGGCGAGGTACGCCGAGGTCATGAGGTGCAGCTTCGGCCACTTGAGCATGTACTGGATGAGCAGGGCCTCGTAGGGGTGGCCCATGTGGGCGCCGACCACGGTCAGGTCGGGGAAGTCGATGAGCACGTCCTCCAGCAGCACCGGGTCCTGGCACCGCGACCGCACCTGGGGCCCGGGCACGCCCACGTTGATCGACACCGGCAGGCCCAGCTCCTCGCAGGTGGCGTACACCGGGTAGTAGAGGCGGTGGTTGAGCTCGTACTGCTCGACGAGCGGGGTGACCCGCACCATCGCCACCGCCGGGTGCTGGGCCAGCTCGCGGAGGCGCGCGCCGTTGCGGGTGGGCTTCCCGGCCCGCTCGACCGTGGGGGCCACGAGGAACCGGCCGGGGTGCTGGTCCGCGACGGCGACGAGGTCCTCGGCGGCCAGGCCTCCGTTCCGGCGGGCCCGCTCGGGGTCGGCCAGGCCCGTGGTCAGCACCCCGAGGTCGACGCCTGCGTCGTCCATCGCCGCCAGGAGGCCCTCGACGGTCGGCCCCTTGGCCAGGTCGGGGCCGAACAGCTCGATGGCCCCGCGCTGGGACTCCTGGGCCACCCACCGTTCGGCGAACGCCTCCGGCATGACGTTCACCCAGCCGTCCACGATCATGGCCGGACAGTACCTGACACGACTGTTAGAGGGGGGGCTACGATTCCGGCCATGGTCGACCTCGGGTTCCGGCCGTTCGATGCCGACAACCACTACTACGAGGCGGAGGACGCGTTCACCCGCCACATCGACCCCGCCATGGCCAAGCGGTGCATGCAGTGGGCCGACGTGGGCGGCAAGCGGCGCCTGCTGGTCGGGGGGAAGATCAACCGGTTCATCCCCAACCCCACCTTCGACCCCATCGCCCGGCCGGGCAGCCTGGAGGACTACTTCCGGGGGCGCAACGACGATGGGGTCGACCTCAAGACCATGTTCGGCGAGCTGGAGCCGCTCGACCGCCATGCCGCCTACCGCGAGCGGGATGCCCGGCTGGCGCTGCTCGACGACCAGGGCCTGGACGGCGCCCTGCTCTTCCCCACGCTCGGCGTCGGGATGCAGGAGGCGTTGCGGCACGACCTGTCTGCGCTCCACGCCGCGTTCACCGCCTTCAACACCTGGCTCGACGAGGACTGGGGCTTCGATCGGGGCGACGGCCGCCTGTACGCCGCGCCGATGATCACGTTCGCCGACCCCGGCCGGGCGGCGGCCGAGGTGGCTCGGGTGCTCGCCGCGGGGGCCCGCATCCTGGTGGCCGTCCCCGGCCCGGTGCCCGACGGCGACGGCGGCTACCTGTCGCCCGGCCACCCGATGTTCGACCCGGTGTGGGAGCTGATCGCCGCGGCCGGCGTGCCCCTGGCGCTGCACGCC